>NZ_DCEA01000010.1:480-1126 GCF_002316705.1 Syntrophomonas sp. UBA1041 | reverse complement strand
GCACATCTATATCAAGGGTGACATATACCGGACGGCTGCCTGCCTGCTGCTTAACATCGTCCACCGCGTCTGACAGCTGATCCAGGTATAATCTGGTGTTGGATTCGGCAAAAAGCAGTTCGTCCTCTGTAGCCGAGCGAATCCCCAGTTGATACAGCCGCCGCGGTCCGATAACCTCAACCACATGCCTCATTACCGTGGCATGCGATAATTCTTCTCCTAAATAGTCCTTTCTAAGGTCGGCATGGGCGTCCATTTGCACCACTACCAAATCGGGATAACGGCGTCTATAGGCTTTGATGACCGGCAGCGATACCAGGTGTTCTCCGCCTATGCACACGGTTTGTTTGTCCTGCTTGAGTATGGACTCCACGGTTTGCTCGATACGGTTAAGGCTTTCTACTACATTGCCAAAAGGGACGACTATATCGCCGCCGTCATAGAAATTGATGTCCAATAACGAACGTTTTTGATAGATGCTGAACTCTTCGATGCCCTCTGAGACCCCCCGTATGCGGGCGGGCGCCAATCTGGTCCCCGGCCTGAAACTGGTGGTAGAGTCCATGGGCAGACCTAAAATCACCTTGGAGCAGGCCTTATAATCGGAATGGGCCCCCATAAAACCGAAATTCTTTTCCAGCCAGGG
>NZ_DCEA01000010.1:0-206 GCF_002316705.1 Syntrophomonas sp. UBA1041 | reverse complement strand
AATGGGTTATCCTGCATTTTTTATTCCTCAATGATCCGGCGTACAAAGCCAGGCAGCTCAAAGGCCGCTTCATGCACCTGGGGATTATAATACTTGCACCCTTCCCGGTAATGAGTAACCGGACGGCGCGGGTCGTGCTGCTTGGAGCCAACGGTAAAACTCCATAAGCCGCTGGGATAGGTGGGAACGCTGGCCAAATATAACTC
>NZ_DCEA01000024.1:26197-27771 GCF_002316705.1 Syntrophomonas sp. UBA1041 | reverse complement strand
GAACATTTCCCGCATTGATAACACGACTTCACGCTGGTATGGGCTTCGTGCTCTATCCCTGCCAATACTGCTTCATGCACTTCAACAAGTGGACTTATTTGTGTCATATCTTGCATAGGCCATGCTCCTTTTTTTGTGCTATATGCAAAAACACCGGATTCAAAACCCAAGTGAATCGGTGAATAGCTTAATGAATTAAACCTTTGATAATTCAGATCATAGGCAATGGATTGAGTCGACCATCTTAACCAAATGCTGCTCGTTCCCAACCACTATCAGGACATAATCACTAGTTTGTCTATGCTTCGTTCTTTAACCTGAACATCGTAATTCGTGTAACCACTTTGTTAAACAATTCTACAAACAGGAAACGTTGTTGCTGTTTTATCAGTAGAGTCGGGCAATCAGCAGTTCATCGCGAAATAGCAAGTTCCCAACGAAAATACTCACGCTTTACTGCGTAGAAGATTAAAGTATCTATCTGGATTTAGAGAAACAAATCTTGCCTTAATATCTGCCCTCTCTATGGTTATGGAGTCACCTTGATTTATTTTTGTTGATTCTATCCCGTCGACAAATACCGTTAATGGCCGTCTATCCAAACTGATTACTTCTAAATTGTGATCCAGGTCGAATAGCATCGTTCTTAATGATGTCTTTCGCGGGCATATGGAGTTAACTATTATGCAATCTATTTTAGGGTCAACAATGGCTCCCCCAGCTGACAGAGCATAGCCAGTAGATCCGGTAGAAGTAGAAATAATTAATCCATCGCCTTCACAAGTGCATAATTCTTTTTCATCGACTTTTAAAACCTGACGAGATACATGAAGATCAGTCGTTCTTATTACAGCATCATTTAATGCATAGTAAGACAGGTCTTTATAGCCCTCTTTTCTTGTTATTGACACCCTGAGGACAGATCTCTCATCCAATTTATAATTCCCGTCAATTATTAAATCCCAGTAATTGATTATTTCCTCGGGTTCTAGAGAACTTAGGAACCCAACCGTTCCGAAATTTATACATAAGAAAGGAATTTGTAAATGACCATAATTCTGGAAGGCCCTTAGCATCGTCCCATCGCCACCAAGGACTAATATTAAATCTGTTGTATCGAAGTTTTTAACGCAATCTCTTTCGTACCAGGTTGAAATGCCCTTAGTTGTGAGGCTTGTCCCCAGGTGTAAGGTTAGAATTCCGGCCTCAAAATTATCGCCTTTTGTGATAATGCCCATATTCCTCATTGCTTGTACTCCCGAGTTGATCTCCACCACTTATTATGCAAATACTTTGCCATATTCCAGGTAGGCTTTTTTAAGCGATGGCCTTCAAGTCTTTTTAATAACTTAAAACCTTACTATAACCCCCCAACCAATGGCCAAAAATGATGATTTAACAAAAAAATGCTGCTACTGTTTGCCTCAAAAGACCAATGCTAAAGATTGATGTGCAGGAACAACCCTCATCATCATTAACTTCTGAGGAAAACTTTAGCATTAACTTTTGGCAGGCATCTTCATCCAGTTGAATTACTTGTACGAGACGGCAAAGGATTTTTCTTTTGTACGAAA
>NZ_DCEA01000024.1:12430-25991 GCF_002316705.1 Syntrophomonas sp. UBA1041 | reverse complement strand
TTTCGCATTTTAATACATCGTAGGGCATGGTAATATGTCTCAAAATGATACACCATATGCTTCGTTCCATCGGAACAGGTCCGAGAAGGATATGCGAGGAGTAAGATAGGATCTACTGTAAAAACAGGGGGTCCTGATCATTCCGAATATTAGGCCAATCTCAGGCCGCTATGATGCAGAGGATTGTCATTCGGGTGAGAGAGTCAAGAAATGCTGGAGAAGCACTTTATTGGGTATTGGTTAACCACAGTTTAATAATGATTACTTACATTTTTGCCATGAAAAAAGCCCTCCTTATTTCTGAGGGCAATTAGTCCAGTCGATATAATTTGATCCAGTCCTCCTGATATGGATTTTTTGCTAGACTGGACTCACAGTTTGATGGACTCATGAATCAGAGTGGCGAAAAAGTGGAGAATTAGTTTGCAGAAACATACATTTTAGAACACTTGTTTGCATAATTGGGTACTTGTGAAAACATATCGTAAAGCCTTTAAAGCCTTAAATATCTGGCGGAAGCGTGTGAGAATCGAACTCACCCGCGACGGGATCGCCGCCGCACAACTGGATTTGAAGTCCAGGCGGCCCACCAGGACCGATCCGCTTCCGTGCATGGATAGA
The DNA here is from genome assembly GCF_002316705.1 of Syntrophomonas sp. UBA1041. NCBI lineage: Bacteria > Bacillati > Bacillota > Clostridia > Eubacteriales > Syntrophomonadaceae > Syntrophomonas > Syntrophomonas sp. UBA1041. The sequence continues at coordinate 25,370 of NZ_DCEA01000024.1, read as the reverse complement.
GAGAGAACCACTATCGCTTCTCCACATGATATATTAACATAAACGCGGGCAAATATCCTCGTTTTTTGTCTGGTATTTGATGTAATACCGCAGAAAGTCTCCCGCACTTAAACTAAGCATCCCCCTATATGTAAAAATTTACACAGCAAGGTCTGCGCTTGATATACGCAGACCATTGGTTCAGGCTATATGACTGTCAAGGTCAATTGGGCCACGATTACCGTTCGGTATCCTCCACCACCAGCACTGAATCAACCTGATAACCGTGTGATTTGAGTTCTTCGGCCAGTGCTGCAGTATCCAGTTCTTCAATACGGATGATGATCTTGTAGAGATTCTTTTTCTCGTCATAATACGCCACCGCATTGAGGATATTAATGCCCATCTTGGAAATGATACCGGTGATCTCGGCCAGCCTGCCCTGTCCGTCAGGCACGTATAAATCCAGGCGGCTGTGGGCCTGGTAAACCCCGAGAATGTCAATTAAAGCGTCAAATATGTTGGTTTCGGTCACAATCCCTACCAGACGTCCGTCATCAACCACCGGGAGGCCGCTGACATTGTTGGCGCGCATGACCTTGGCAGCAGTCTCAATATAGTTTTCGCTGCCAATAGTAATAACCTGCTGTTTCTTGGGGACGATGTCTTTGAGTTTGGTTTTGCCCAGCAAATAGTTTATCTCGTGAATGCTCAGTGATGTCACTGCGGAAGGCGCCGCCCGGTTCAAGTCACTCAAGGTAACGATCCCTACCAACTTGGTCTTATCCATGATAGGGATGCGGCGTATGCTGTTCTCCTCCATCATGTGCAAGGCTTCCATCAAACTGGTATCCATGGTTGCGGTTTTGACATCGGTGCTCATTCTGTCTTTTACTTTCATCTGATTCCCTCCCTCTGCAGGGTGCCTCTTGGGGCTTATCCGCCCAGGTAGGCTTTTTTCACTGCTTCGCTGTTCATCAGCTCTTTGGCGCTTCCGGAAAGCACAATCTCGCCGGTTTCTATGACATAGGCCTGATGGGCGATGGACAAGGCCATATGAGCATTCTGCTCCACCAGGAGAATGGTGGTCCCGCGGCTGTTGATCTCTTTGATAATCTCGAAGATCTCCTTAACCAGCAAAGGCGCCAGTCCCATAGAGGGTTCATCCATGAGCATCAGTTCCGGTCTGGCCATTAAAGCCCGGCCAATGGCCAGCATCTGTTGCTCTCCTCCGCTCAAGGTTCCGGCCAGCTGTTTTTTCCTCTCCAGCAAGCGGGGGAAACGGGTAAAGACCTCCTCCATATCACTGGCAATGGCTTTTTTATCCCGGCGCAGGTAGGCCCCGGTTTCCAGGTTTTCCAGAACACTCATGGTGGAAAAGACCCGGCGGCCTTCCGGAACCTGGGATATCCCCAGGGCCACTATTTTTTCGGGCGCCAGGCGGGTGATATCATGGTTCTTAAAGGTGATAGCCCCGCTTTTGCTGCGCAATAAACCGGAAATGGTTTTTAAGGTAGTGGTTTTGCCGGCGCCATTGGCACCGATCAAGGTCACTATGCTGCCTTGTTCCACATCCAGGCTGAGGTTCTTTAAAGCGTGAATGGCGCCATAATACACATCGATTCCCTGTATGTTGAGCATTAGCTTACCTCCTCGCCCAGATAGGCTTCAATGACGCGCGGGTTGTTTTTAATCTCGTCGGGAATCCCCTGAGCAATAATCTGCCCGTAATCCAGGACATAGATTCGCTCACAAACCCCCATCACCAGAGACATATCATGTTCTATCAAAAGTATGGTTAGTTCAAATTCCTCTCTGATCCAGCGGATCAATTCCATCAGGTTCTGAGTTTCCTGCGGGTTCATGCCTGCAGCCGGTTCATCCAGTATGAGCAGCCGCGGCCGTGTGGCCAGAGCCCGGGCGATCTCCAGGCGGCGCTGCTCACCGTAAGGCAAACTGGAGGCTATTTCCGACTGTTTTTCCTCCAGCCCGAAAATTCTTAAATAGCGCCGGGCTTCTTCCTCTATGCTGGCTTCGCCTCGGAAAAAAGCCGGTAAACGCAATATGGCGGCATAAAGCTGATAAGGCACATCTTTATGCAGTGCGATTTTCACATTATCCAGAACCGACAATTGCTTGAATAAACGAATGTTCTGGAAGGTTCTGGCAACCCCCCGCTGGCAGATCTTATACGGCAGGAGTCCTTCCATTGGATTCTCATCAAATAGTATATGCCCCTGGTCGGGACGGTAGACCCCGGTGATGAGATTAAACACCGTGGTCTTGCCCGCGCCATTGGGGCCTATCAGCCCCACCAGCTCCCCGGATTCAATAGCCAGGTTGACATCCGCCAACGCGCTCAATCCGCCAAATGATTTGGAAAGATTCTGTAGGTTTAGTATCGTCATGCTGATCCTCCCCAAAACCGGCCGAATGTCTTGCGGGTCAATTCTTTATTGCCCAGCATGCCCTGAGGCCGATAGATCATCACCAGCACCAGGATCAAAGCATAGATAATCATGCGAACGGCCGGAAAGGCTTGCAAATATGCAGTCAATACCGTAATGAAGATGGCCGCCAGGACCGCTCCGGTGGTGCTGCCCAGGCCGCCTAAAACCACCATAACCAGTATGTCGAATGATTTCAAAAAGTTAAAGGTCTCCGGCTTGATAATGTAAAAATAATGGGCGAATAACGCCCCGGCCAGGCCGGCCAACCCGGCCCCGATCATAAAGGCCAGAACCTTATACCAGGTGGTATGAATCCCCATCATTTCTGCGGCCACTTCATCCTCGCGAACCGATATTATGGCGCGGCCAAAGCTGGAGTTAATGAGATTTTGAATGATAATAATAGTAAACACTATGGCACCAAAAAGGTAGGGCCAGGTGGTCAAGCGGCTGATGCCGACAATCCCTGCCGGTCCCCCTAATTCTTCAATATTCTGGAGAATAACCCGGATGATTTCTCCAAAACCCAGAGTGGCTATAGCCAGGTAATCCCCCCGCAGCCTTAAGGTGGGCACCCCGATAATGAATCCCGCCAGAGCTGCGGCCAGACAGCCTGCTATGATGGCGATGATGAAGGGCAGATCCATATTTTTGGTGCATATTGCTGAAACATAGGCGCCAACCGCCATGAAACCGGCATGCCCCAGAGACAGCTGCCCGGTAAATCCGTTGATCAAGTTTAAACTAACTGACAGGATAATGTTGATAGCCATAGCGGCCAGGTTGATCTGATAATACTGGTTGAGCATCCTGGTCGCTATCATATACTGTACCAGGGTGAAAATCCCGGCCAGGACCACGATGTTTATCAATAACCAAAGCCATTGCCTCTTTGATGACGGCATGTTTTTCACCTACACTTTTTCACTCTCATTACGGCCGAAGATCCCTGTCGGCTTAATGAGCAAAATCAAAATCAACACCCCGAAGGCCACCGCGTCGCGGTACATGCTGCTGCCATAGCCGCTGACCATGGTTTCCAGAATACCCATCAGAAACCCCCCGACCATGGCCCCGGGGATAATGCCTATCCCCCCCAGAACCGCAGCCACAAACGCTTTCAGACCGGGGATGATGCCCATGAGCGGATTGATGGTGCCGTAATAGATCCCGATCAATACCCCGGCGGCGGCAGCTAGGGCCGAGCCCAGGGCAAAGGTAAACGATATGGTCTTATCAACACTTATCCCCATGAGAACAGCGGCCTCTTGATCCAAAGAAACCGCCCGCATGGCTTTGCCGGCCCGGGTGCGTTTCACTATATACTGCAAAAGCACCATCAAGACCACCGCCAAGACTATTATGAAGATGTCTTTGTTGGAGATGTAGAGCCCCATGATTTGATACTGATGCATCGGGAAGGCCTCAGCCGGGAAAACCCGCTGTTCCGGGGTTAAGAAGAAGATGGTGACATATTCCAAAAAAAGCGAGGCGCCGATGGCAGTGATTAAGGCCGCAATCCGTGTGGAATTGCGCAAAGGTCGGTAAGCGATCTTTTCTATAAGGACCCCCAGGGCTGCACAGGCTAACATGGCGAACAACAGGGCCACAAACACGTTGCTGCCCAGCATCGTTATAGAAAAAAAGCCTACATAGGCCCCTACCATCATGATGTCGCCATGGGCGAAGTTAATTAACAGGATGATTCCGTATACCATGGTATAGCCCAGGGCTATCAGGGCATAAATTGCCCCCAACGACAATCCATTGACCATTTGTTGCATAAACTCAACCATATAATTTACTGCCTCCGTTTGTAAGGCCAGGAGAGGGGCTGTCCCTCTCCTGGCTTCACGTTTGGATTCTTAATGGGATACCAGTTTCCCGTCTTTAAATTCTATAACCACAATACTCTTAACCGGATTATGTTTTTCGTTAAAGGTCATGGTTCCGGTTATGCCCGGAAAATCCTTAGTTTTAGCCAGGGCTTCGGCTACTTTGACCGGATCCGCAGAGTCGGCCGATTTTATGGCTTCAACCAGCAGATAGGCTGAATCATAGCCTAATGCAGCGAATGAGTCCGGAGTTTTGCTGTATTTGGTCTCATAGGCTTTAACAAAGTTGGCAATGGCCGGTTTGGGGTCTTGCACTGAATAATGGTTGGTAAAATAGGTATCGTTCAGAGCCGCCGCACCGGCCACAGTCACCATGTCAGGGGAATCCCAGCCGTCGCCCCCGCCCATGGGAGCGGTAATGCCCAATTCACGGGCCTGTTTAATCAGAATGGAGACTTCTTGATAGTAACCGGGCACGTAGATGAATGCCGGTTGGGTCGCCTTGATTTTAGTCAATGTGGCTTTGAAATCCTTATCTCCAGTGACATAACCCTCATTCGCAACTATTTTACCACCTTTGGCTTCAAATGCCTCTTTGAAATATTTGGCTAGGCCTTTGGCATAGTCGTCAGAGGTGCTGCCATAGATAGCTGCGGTCTTCAGTCCCAGGGTATCATAAGCGAATTCTGCCATACGCACCCCCTGGTCAGAATCCAGGAAGCAAGCCCGGAATATGTAAGGGAAGGTCTGTCCGGTCTTTTCGTCCACGGTTGCTCCCGGCGCAGTAGCGGCCGGTGCGATCAGGGGCACCTTGTTCTCATTCATAACCGGAGTACATGCGGCCACCGCTCCGCTTACCAGCGGTCCGATCTGGGCTACAACGCCCTTGCTGACCAGGTCGGCGCTGACATTCATGGCTTCATCGGTTTTAGATTGGCTGTCCCGCTCCAAGACCTTAATCTGTTTTCCCAATACCCCGCCTTTAGCATTGATTTCTTCAAAGGCTAATTTGGCGCCATTGGCTGCATTGGTCCCATAACTGGCCACCCCACCTGACAGCTCACAGTTCAAGCCTACCAGGATTTCGGTGCCTTGCGGCGCGGGAGTCCCCTGCTGGTTGGTATTATTGGTTCCGCAACCGGCAACGATCCCCATGGCGAATAAAACCAATACCAATACTGTTAAACAACGTTTCACCTGCATCATTCGTCCTCCTTTTTGCTTTTATCTTTTACGCCTCCATAGCAAGGCGCTAAAGCCTCCGTATCTTTCTATTATCGAAGGTCATCCCACCTGCAGCTCCCATTTGCCGCAGCGGTCTCCCCAGCGGGCAATCAAGTTTTTATTCTCAAAGAACTGTACCACTTCACAGGCATTGGAGCAACCCTTACATTCAAAGCTGGTGGTTCTAAAGTCAATCTTTTCAAGATCAAAGCCTTTAAAGCTGGTCTGCCCTTTTTTGCCCACTGCATCCCTGGCCAGATAGGCGGCTCCGATGGCTCCCATTACCCCATGATGCCTGGGAACCAACACTTCAAAACCCAGATATTTGTTAAAGGCTTGTACCAGGCCGAGGTTGGCTGCCACTCCGCCTTGAAAGACCACCGGGGCCAGGATTTCCTTGCCCTTGCCGACATTGTTCATATAGTTTCTGACCAGGGCTTCACAAAGTCCGGCTACGATATCCTCCAGATTATGTCCCAGTTGCTGCTTATGGATCATATCGGATTCGGCGAAAACTGCGCAGCGGCCCGCAATCCGGACCGGGTTGCGGGCTTTGGCCGCATACCCGCCGAATTCCTCAATGGGAATACAAAGCCGGCTGGCCTGCTGATCCAAAAACGACCCGGTGCCTGCTGCGCAGACCGTGTTCATGGCAAAATCAGTAACCACCCCGCCCCGCAAAATGATAATCTTGGAATCCTGTCCCCCTATTTCGATAATGGTATGCACATTCTCAATCTCATGCGAGGCCGCGATAGCATGCGCGGTAATTTCGTTCTTAACCACGTCCGCCCCGATGATCATGCTGGTTAAATAGCGGGCACTGCCGGTGGTTCCGCATCCCATGATATTAACCTCTTGTGCTAGTTCGCGACCCAGGGCTTGAATTCCTTCCTGAACGGTTTGAATGGGGCGGCCATTAGTGCGCAGGTAGCTGCTCGCCAATAACTGGCCGTTTTCATCCATAATCACTAGGTTGGTGCTTACCGAGCCCACATCCACTCCCAGATAAGCTTTTATCATCCTTGCAACACCCTCTTCTCAACAACGGTTTCACGGCGGGAACGCCGCCACTGCAAAAGATCGACAAAGGCTTCCAGACGGGTTTGCACCCCTGCTCTGCCGGTCTGTTCATCTATAAATATGGTTTGCACCGGAATGTCAAAGTCGCGGCTCACTGCCGGGATAATGCTCTTGGCCACGATTTCGGGTATGCAGGAAAAGGGAGCCAGCTGCACCACGCCGTCAAAGCCGTGCCGGGCATATAAAATGGTTTCCGCAATACTGTTTACCCCGTGGCCGCCGATAGGGGCTTCATTAAGGTAAGGGCGGGCGATGGCGAAAAGATCCCCTTCCAGATTTACAATGGTGTTCTTACGGGCATAAGCGCTCAGATAAATGGAGCGGTCGGTTTCCACCCCCATCTCCCCCAGCAGCAGCTGAATATAATGATTGGCAGCCGGTTCCAATACCACGTAAATCTCGCCGATAATACCGATTTTCAAAGGATTCCGGCTCTGATCCTGCGGAACCCTGTCCAAGCGAGCCAAGGCTTCCTGGCGCGCCTCGGCGATTTCGTGTTCCCGCTGGGCCGCGTCTATAAAAGCCAGTCCTTCATTGATGGCCCGGGTGGTGTCGCCCCGCTTGACCTCCAGCGGCCGCACCTGATGGGAACGGATTTCTATGTCGTCGATGGCCTTAACCTTTTCCCAGGTTATCTTCAGTATCCGGGCCAGTTCTTTTAATGAAACCCCGCCGCTGCGGCGCAGCCGGTTGATCTTTCCCCAGAAGTCACCCAGGTTCAAAAGGGGCATTTCCATGGCTATGATCTGCATGGGCAGACCCATTTCCTCTAGCAGGTACTTGTGCATCACCCAGTAGTATCCGGCCCGGCAAGGCCCCATCCCTCCGGAGGTAATGACTGCTTGCGCCCCCATTTGGGCTACTTCGATATAGGTGCCCAATAGGATCTTGAAGGGAATGCAGGCAAATTCGGGGGCATAGCGCACTCCCAGATCCAGCGTGTGATTGCTGGGTTCGGGAGGCACGATACACTCATGGCCGAGATTTTCCACCAGCCATTTAAAAGCTATGTATGAATACCCCATGCGGGGAAAACTGATTTTCATTTTCCCTTCCTCTGATAACGCAGCATGTCCAGAAAGGCTTCGACTCTTGTCCTTACTCCGGCTTCTCCGGTGTGTTCATCAACCGCTATGGCCAGATAGGGCATACTGCTGCGGCGTCGTACCTCGATTTCCAGAAGACGATCCACCATGGAGTCAGGCCCGCAGGCGAAAGCAGTCACATGAATCATCCCATCCACGCGGCCTTTCTTCATGAAATGCAGTCCTCCATAAACGGCCCGGTTGGAAAAGTACCAGAACAGGGTCTTGGGCAGCTCTCGGGCTTGCCAGTTCAAAATCTGATCTGTCAGCATGTCCTGGGTTACGATGTTTACCCCTTCCTCTTGCAATATCTTAAACAGCCCGGCATTAATATAAGGATCATAAATCACATAGGGATAACCGACCACCGCGATGGTGAGGTCATGGCCGGGCGTAGCTTTCGGGGAGACCTTCTTTCCGTTTAAAACCGCTTCCAGGGCATCCGGAACCAGTACGCCCCGCTGGCAGAGGTTGCGGAAGCTCTGCTGGGCGGCTTGCGCCAGGCGCAAAGCCCGCTTGATCTCGGCCTGTCCATGCCCCAATTTTTGCCCCACCTCACAGGCGGCATCCCACAGTCCGGTTCGAGGCTGCTTCAAATCTATGCGCACATCGATCAGCGGTGGGAGGGGGTTCAAAGCCAGACGCACCATGTCCGGCAAACCCAGAAATTTGGGGCAGAAGGTTTCACTGCCAAAGTCGCCGTGTTTGCGGACGCTGACCAGTCGCGGGCAAAACAGTAAATCGCATCGCTCCGCCAGGTAAGCGGCATGTCCATGATATAGCTTGATGGGTATGCAAGCATCGTTAACGGCCTCTTTGACCCCTCGATCCAGTATCGCCCTGCTGGTAGGGGGGGATTCGATCACCTCATGGCCCAATTCAGTGATAAAGGTTTTCCACAGCGGCAGGTAAAAAAAGTAAGCCAAACTGCGAGGTATCCCAACTCTATACAATACAAAATCCTCCACTGCAGCGATTAGATCTTAACCCTGATGTCTCCCACTCTTTTCGTAAAACGAATCCTATCATAATATTCTATCAAAGGCAGAGCGTACTTACGAGAGGTATTGAACAGATCCCTGACCGCCGCCAGGGTCAATTCTCTCTGGCTGGCAAAGAAATCCTGCAGAATCTGTTTGCCGGTCTGCAAGGCCTTGGCGGAGAAAACCATTTCCTGGCTGATTTTCACCAGCTGCCCGCTGTCCAACAGATAGGCCGCCACCTCGTTGAAAGCGCTATCGCTTACCTGTAAAACCGCCTTTAATTCATTCAAGGCGGGAGGGCTAAAAAGGTCTTTTTCCATAGCAGTCATAACCTGGTTTATTATTTCTTGCTCTTGAGGACCGGGCACAGGCTCATGTTCTGGCAGAGCCAGGTTATTCTGCACCGACACCAGGAAGTTTTGTTCTTCCAGGTATTTGACGATCAAATTGAAACGGCGGGCATTGATTTTGGAAAAAAACCGGCTGCGCAGATCTTCCCGTGAATAGCCGCTGCGCAGCGGGTACTGGCGGTGGTATTTTTGCAGCCAATCGTGAATGTGTTCGCGGATAAGCCCCAGGCCTTTCTGGCTTATGTAATCTCCATTCTTAAGGTCTTCAACCATGCCATCCTGTTGTAGCTGTTCCAGCTCGGCCGAAACTGCGGAGACCGTACTACCGGTAAGTTTCACCAGGTCCGGCAAAGACATGATTTCTTCGGGCTTGTTTTCTAATTCCAAAAGGATGCGCTCGTAGAGACTGCCTTCCTCTTTCATGCTCAATTCTTCCAGGACTTCCTCCCTGAAGCGCTTCTGCTTGGGGGCCTGAGGATCAATCACCACTCCGCCGCCGATAGTGGTTACGGGAGAGTAATAGCGAATTACAAAGCGGTCTCCTTTATAAGCCACCACCGGCTTCTCCATAACCAGCTGCACCAGGGCTTCCTCCCCCGGATTAAGCTGTTCACGATCCAGCAAGACTATCCGCCCCATGGTCTCATCAGTTCCCAGGTGAAAGCGCACCCGGTTCCAGTTGGACAAATTGCGTTTGCTGGATTTGATCAATTTAAGGCGGGCGTCGATGCGGTAACTCGGTGCCAGAACCCCCGGTGTGGCCAGTAATTCGCCCCGACTCACCTCGGCCAGCTCTATGCCTTGCAGATTGACGGCCACCCTTTGTCCCGCATAAGCCGTAGCCACTCTTTCATTATGTACATGGAGATTGCGCACCTTGACATGAAGCCCGCTGGGCATCAACTCCAGGGCGTCGCCGGTATTGATCTGCCCCGACCACAGGGTGCCGGTCACCACGGTTCCAAAGCCGGCGATAGTAAAAGCCCGGTCGATGGGCAAGCGGGCATAGCCTTCCGCACTTCTTTCCTGCACCTGCTCCGCGATGCTCTCAATAGCCGCCAGAAGTTGGGGTATCCCTTCCTTTGTCACTGCCGAGACCGCGATAATCGGGGCTCCCTCCAGAATACTCCCTTTGAGGTATTCGCTGACTTCCTCCTCCACCATCAGCATCCATTCCTCATCGACCAGATCCATTTTGGTGATCACCACCAGGCCTTTATCAACCCCCAACAACTCGATGATATCCATGTGTTCCCGGGTTTGCGGCATGATGCCTTCGTCAGCGGCGATGGTCAGCAGGACCATATCTATACCAAAAGCACCGGCCAGCATATGGCGGATAAAACGCTCATGACCGGGAACATCGACAACGGCAGCCTTCTGCCCACTGGGCAGCTTGAAGGGAGCAAAGCCCAGTTCAATTGAAATGCCGCGCTGTTTCTCCTCTTTGAGACGGTCGGTATCAACCCCGGTCAGGGCTTTTACCAGAGTAGTCTTGCCATGATCAATATGTCCTGCGGTGCCGACAATAAATCTCTTCATGATCATCTCTCCTTCAGGCCTTCAGGGGCGCCAGTTTTGTCCTCCATACCGAGCCGGTGCAGGGTCTGCTGCAACAGCCCTGCAACTTGCTGCAGGTCCCCGGCCCTGAGGGTGCGCACACTGATCAGGAGGCAATTGTCCTGTATCCTTGCCAAAAGGGCGGGACGGGATTCGCGCAGGAGCCTGGCAATGGTCTCAAGCCGGCTTTTAAAGGCAATTTCCACCCCGAATCCGGGCAGGCTATGTATGGGGTAGGCGCCGCCGCCCACCCGGTCCTCCAATGCTACCGTCATGATGCTGACTACCTGGGGGTGATCCCCGATCGCCTCCTGCAACTGGCTGCAGAGCCTGAAGCTGCTCTGTTCCAATTCCTCTGCGCTGACGGTCAGCATCCGCAGAACCGGAACCAGCAGCTGTGGCTCTGCAGTTAAATAGGTCTTAAGGGTGCCCTCCAGGGCCGCAATAGTCAGCTTATCCACCCTTAGGGCGCGCAAAAGCTGGTTTTTCTTCATCGCATCGATATAGGTCTTTTTTCCTACAATGATGCCGGCTTGCGGTCCCCCTAAGAGCTTATCGCCGCTGAAAGTAACCACGTCCGCTCCGGCATTGATTGAGGCCTGTACCGTAGGTTCCTCTTTAAGCCCCCAGGGGCTGAGGTCAAAAAGCACCCCGCTGCCCAGATCGTGCATCACCGGCAGCCCGGCTTGTCTGCCCGCCTGTACCATTTCCGCCAGCGTTGCCTCGCGGGTAAAGCCTACAATCCTGTAATTTGAGGTATGCGCGCTGAACAGGAGCGCGGTTTCGGGCCGGATGGCCTCCAGGAAATCTCCGGGGTAGGTTTTATTGGTTGTCCCCACTTCAACCAAACGGGCCCCGGAAGCCTTCATAACTTCAGGTATGCGAAATGCCCCGCCAATTTCCACTAATTGGCCGCGGGAGACAATTACTTCGCGCCCTGCAGCCATGGTATTTAAGCCCAGTAACACGGCTGCGGCGTTGTTGTTTACCACCAGGGCTGCTTCAGCCCCGGTCAGCGTGATTAACAGTTCTTCCAGGTGGCGATAGCGGGAACCCCTCTCTCCGCTCTGCAGATCCAATTCCAGATTGGTGTAGCAGGCCGCCAGGCCTTGGATCTCCTCCAGAGCGGACTCAGCTAACGGGGCTCTGCCCAGGTTGGTATGCAGAACTACTCCGGTGCCATTGACCACCTCTTGCAAAGTCCCGGTGGTCAGTGCGCTGATGCGGGTTTTGATGAGCTTTACCACCTCTTCCAGCATTATGGTCTTGGGGATGGTCTGCGGCCGTTTTATCAATTGGGCACGCAGCTGCGCCACCACCGCGCGGGCGGCGGAAACCACCATGTCACGCCGGACCTGGGCAATTAAAGCCGCCACTTCAGGATGTTTTAATATCTCGTCCATATTGGGGATGTTCTTTAAATGATCCATTGCTCTTAACACTCCCGGTGCCGAAAGTTTTTTATATTATAGTATATTTCACCAATGATGTCTTTTCCGCCCCAATACAGCACCATAGCGAGTATACTGAGGCCTAACACCCCAAAAGCCGGGTAAATGTGCCCCACCAGGGATGAAAAGCTCTGGGTGGCCACCGGCACCGCCAGGGTCAGACAGCACAGCAGGCACAAGTTATAGCGGATGCCAATCAGGTGCGCCACCCGCTGGGTGATCCCATAGGCATTGGCAATGGCAGTGGTGATGATGCCCACCCATAAGACCAGACTATATACCAGCTTGGCGGCCGGGGACAGCTGCCCGGCGACGAACAGCATCGGCACCTGATAATGGAACACTACCGGCAAATAGCGATTAAGGGCCAAAAACATCATTATGATCAAGATCCCCAATAAGAGTCCGCCATAAACTGCGCCAATAATACCCTTTTTAGGGGTGGTCAGCGATTGGTATTCCACCAGTACTACCATTGCCAGAGCGAAATTATAGGCGACATACAAAAATGCGGCCAGAAGCCAGTCGAGCTTCATGGGGGTGTGAACAAAGGCCGTCATTACAGCCGGATTGACCGGCGGGACATGGAAGGCGGCATAAGCGCTTATAATTAACAGCAGTACGATTTTTATGGGCACCAAAATATTATACGAGTATACCAGCCCTTTTTTGCCGGCCAAAAGGGCTATCAGAACAGCCAGGTAAGCCGTTGCGATACCCAGATTTTTGGGCAGATGCAAATGCTCGTGGAATACTGCTCCACTGGCGGATAACATGGTGCTGATTCCCAGGAACAAAAAACAGGCCAGACCCAAGTCAATCACCCGGCTAATGGAACTGCCCCCCATTATGAGCAGCAGATCCTGATAATTGGAGACCTTGTGGCGGTGAGCCAGATGCATCAAGAAGCCGCCGCATAGAGCGAATAAAACCAGGCTAA
>NZ_DCEA01000024.1:406-12228 GCF_002316705.1 Syntrophomonas sp. UBA1041 | reverse complement strand
AAAAACTGCATTATCTCTTGACCGGAGGCAAAACCAGCCCCGATCACAGCCCCCAGGTAACCCCACACCAAGATAGCAGCCTGTCGGATAAGAAGCCCTCCCTTCCCCATTGGCTTCTTACATTAATATTCCAGCCCGGGATCAAATAAAGCATAAAAATAATGGCAGTGGCTAGAATATGTATAAAACAGTTTAAAAGGGGGCCATATATTGCAGCTGCATATTAATCCTGTTGTGGAGGAAGCGGTTTCCTTTCATTATGATGATCCACTCTGTTTTAATCGCATTTATCAGTCGGTTTTTAAAAACCTGGTGGAGAATGACCCTAAGGCTGGCCGCGAACCGGTGTATGTTTGTATTGGTACTGACCGTGCCACCGGCGATTGTTTAGGGCCTCTGGTGGGCAGCAGGCTGAAAAGCCTGCTGCCATCAGCCCACATATTCGGCACCCTTGAAAACCCGGCTCACGCAGTCAACTTGGCCGAAACCCTGGATGAAATTAGCCGGAAGATCCCGCAGTCCTTGATTGTGGCCATAGATGCATGTCTGGGCAAGGTGGATCGGATCGGTTTTATAAATGTCAAGAAAGGCAGCCTGCAGCCGGGAACAGCCCTTAATAAGGAGCTTCCTGCGGTAGGCGATTTTCATGTTTCTGGGGTGGTCAATGTGGGAGGCTTGTTGGATCACCTGGTTTTGCAGAATACCCGTTTGTATGTAGTCTACCGGATGGCGGAATTAATAGCCGAAGGCCTGACTGTGGCCCATTTACAATACCTGCGCCTGCGCGAAAGAACTGCCCTGGCGGGGTCATAACCCAGATAATACTCTCCATTTTGCGGCACCCGGGCCTGCGCCCAAGACCGCTAGGTAGCCGCAGGGCTTTCATCCTCACAGCCAAGAATTTTAATGACCTCACAGTCTTCTACACTGCTGAATTCCTCATAAAACTGGCTGACGGCGTACATCTGCTGTGGAATATGCAGAACCAGGATTGCATCTGCCTCGTTTATTAAAGTACGATAGGCATTGCGCGAGCAGACCGGCACCGCTACGCGGATCTCCCTCACTCCCTGTCTTTTCAGGTAGCGGATGGCCGCCTTTATAGTAAAGCCGGTGGCAATGCCGTCATCTACCAGCAAAACCCTCAATCCTTTGAGGAGAATGGCCTTTTTATGGCTGCGAAACAAGTCAAGCTGCCGGTTCAGCTCTTTTTGCACCACCTGGGCCATACGTTTTATGGGTTCACGCTGCTCCTCCCAAAGGTTCTGCAGCCGTTCATGCACCAGTATTTCACCATCGGGGGTTACCGCCCCGACCGCATATTCCGGCAGGCTGGGAGAGCCCATCTTCTTGGCCAGAACTACATCAAGCGGACAATTGAATTGCTTCGCTATCTGCCTGGCGGGAACGATGCCTCCGCAGGGGATCCCCAGGACGATATCGAATTCCCAGCCTTGTTCTTGTAAGGTCTTAACCAGCATATTGCCGGCCTCTACCCGGTTCTTAAACAATTATACCCTCTCCTCCTCAAGCTGCTGGAATATATTTGCAGCGCCCTGATCTCTCTGACCCGGCTCATATACTGTGCTTACATTCCGGTTTCTTCCAAGCGACCCTACATATAGCAGCCGCTGTCACACTAATCAGGCCGGCGCCGCTTATTGCTACTTTTCCGTTAAGGCTGCCCTTCCTTAATTCAGGATCTTGGTGGATTGTCCCTCTGGCCGCCATCAAAGCCGCTATACTTTGATGTGAGAGGCTTTCCCGCTTCGCTTTATGCCGGTCAAATGTTTGCTATTTAATAATTATTGAGAATTGCAAAGGTAGGTTGGACTATGTTTTTGCGAATATCGATGCTACGGTCAGTCCTTCTATATCGCCAAGGTCCTTGAAAGCTGCTTGTAGCGTTTCTGCAAACCGCCAACGGTTATAACTGATCCTGGCCTGTTGCGCCGCTTAATGGTCATCAAACCCTGCTCCAAGCGATCCGTCCCTGTCTCTGCCTATGTTTTTATTTTTCGAATATTATTCCTTCATTATTACTGGACTGGATTCCTTCTTTTGCCATATCCCGGGGGCAGGGCAATGTTTCACGTGAAACATTCTACACCCCGGCAGGGTGCGGGAAATAAGCGGCGCTAAATGCTCCCTTGATATTCTTGCATTACATCTTAACAAGGCTCGGTCACAAATGCCCGGTTTGCTTTTCAACACCCGGCAATTTTTTGGCAGGTGAATCTTATAGCTGCTGTTTTTTACGGAATCGCCAGGTATGAATAGAAATGCCGGTCTCCTGCAGCGGAGGTCTGAATGAACAAGCATCCGGGGGTTTTTATTTTGATCTTTAAAGATTTAAAAGGAGGATAATGTTTCACGTGAAACATTCTGCTAAAGCCCTAGCAACTCCAGTACCCTTTCCAGGTCCTCATCATCATAATAGCTTATCTGTATTTTGCCCCCGCGAGGTCCCGGGTATATTTCCACCCGGGTGCTATAATGCTCTTGCAGTCTCTCTTCCAGATCTAAAATCTCCGCTGCTTTGATAGGGATATCCTCCACGGTCCTTTTTACTTTTTTCTTGCCCGCCCGCCCTTTGGCCTCGGCCTGCCGCACTGAAAGTTTATTTTTTATAATTTCCCCGGCCTGTATCAGTTGTGCCTTGGCATCCGGCAGTGTCAGCAAGGTGCGAGCGTGCCCGGCTGTTAACTGCCCGGCCTCTATCATCTGCAGTATCTCATCAGGAAGCGACAGAATGCGCATGGTATTGGCTACATGGGCCCGGCTTTTGCCTATAACTTCTGCAACCTTCTCCTGGGTATATCCGTAATGTTCCATAAGATGCCGGTAAGCCCTGGCTTCTTCTACAGCATTCAAATCTTCGCGCTGTATATTCTCAATTAATGAGATCTCGGCTGCTTCACGGTCTTTGATGTCCCTGATTATCGCCGGCAGGGAATCCAGGCCGGCCAGTTTAGCCGCTCTATAGCGCCGCTCCCCGGCAATAATCTCATATTTATTGCCCCGGGGCCGGAGCAAGAGGGGCTGCAGCAGGCCCTGAGCTTTGATTGACGCAGCCAATTCCTGTAGGGTCGCGTCGTTGAATCTGGTACGCGGCTGCCCCTGGCGCGGCATAATATGTTCAATTTCAATGTTGACGATCTGCTGACTGTCCAGGCCCATTAAATCAGTAGACAGCAGTGCATCCAGACCTCTTCCCAAGCCGCGTTCTTTCTTAGCCACGCCTGAGCACCTCCTGAGTGAATTCCTTATATATCTCGGCTCCCCTTGATCTGGAATCATATAGAACCACCGGTTTCCCGTGGCTGGGGGCTTCACTTAAGCGTACGTTGCGGGGAATAATGGTACGGTACACCTGTTTGCGAAAATGCTTTTTAACTTCATCAACCACCTGTATGGAAAGATTGGTTCTGCCGTCAAACATAGTAAAAACAATGCCCTCTATCTGCAGGGTTGGATTCAGGCGGCGTTTTACCAGAAGCACCGTATCTACCAGTTGGCTTAGGCCCTCCAGGGCATAATACTCGCACTGCAGAGGAATGATCACCGAATCGCTGGCCACCAGGGCGTTGATAGTCAAAAGCCCCAGTGACGGGGGGCAGTCGAACAAAATATAATGGTATTCATCATCAACCACCTTAATGGCGTTTTTGAGCCGGTGTTCGCGATGTTCCAATCCGGCCATTTCCACTTCGGCGCCGGCCAGTTGAATGGTGGCCGGAATCAGATCGAGCTTCTCCACCCGGGTGGGCGTGATCAGATCTGTAACCGGGCGTTGATCCAACAGCACATTATAAAGGCATTCTTTGAGGCTGCGCCGGTCGATGCCCAACCCGCTGCTGGCGTTGCCCTGAGGGTCGCAGTCCACCAGGAGCACTTTATATCCTTCCAGGGCCAGGCAGGCGGCCAGGTTCACGGCGGTAGTGGTTTTGCCCACCCCGCCCTTCTGATTGGCTAAAGCGATCTTTTTAACCGGACCCGCACCTATTTCTTGCTTTTGCTGCCGGGGCTTATTCCCTCTGCGTAACCATGCCATCTGCTTTACTATTTCCTCCACATGTCGAGTCTTTGTTTGTTATTATAGCAAAAAGCAACCATATTGTGTTTTTGTTACCATTAAACAGGCATAAAAAAAGGCGGGTTGCCCGCCGTCAAACCTTAAAATCCGCCGCTCATGCGCCGCGGTTTACGCACTTTGCCGATGCGAATATTGATCCGGTATTCATCCTCGCCGTCTTCCTCTTCAATTTGTATCTCTACCCCAATTTGCCGGGCGCGCCTCACCGTTTCTTTGATGGTGTTGATAAAAATGCGGGCGTCATGGATGATCATGGAAACTTGCTGCCCGCCGGGTTTGGCCTCGCTTTCCCGGGGCATGTTGTTTTTGCTCAGATCCTGTACCAATTTCTCGGTTTCTTTTACCGTCAACTCCTGTTCGTAGATCTGCTTAATGGCCGCGATCTGCAATTCAGGGCTGTTGAGCTTAAGCAGTGCCCGGGCGTGGCGCTCGCTGAGCATATCCGGCACTATAAGGCTCTGCACTTCCAGGGGCAGTTTTAGAAGTCTGAGCTTATTGGCTATGGCTGACTGGCTTTTGCCTATTTTGCGAGCCAGGTCCTCCTGAGTCATATCGAAATTATTGATTAACAGGCTATAGGCATTGGCTTCTTCAAAATAATTCAATTCCCGCCGCTGAATATTCTCAATAAGTGATACCGCCGCGGCGTTTTGATCATTCATGTTCTGCACAATGGCCGGGATGCGCTCCATCCCCAGCATACGGCAAGCCCGAAAGCGGCGCTCGCCGGCAATGATCTGGTATTCTCCTTCCACTGAGCGCACCACGATGGGCTGAATCAGTCCATAGGCTCTGATAGACTGAGCCAGTTTGAATAATTCCTCTTCATCAAACTGCTGCCGGGGCTGATAAGGATTAGGTCTGATAAGCTCCGCCGGGATCTGTTCGACCACCTTTTGCTGTCCTTTTCCGGTCATCTTCTCCCAGGCCTTAAACAATTCATATCCTCCTTTTACAAGGGACGTTTAGCGGGAATTCCCGGTCGTCGCGGGTAACGCGCCGGGGTAGGGGTGGTCTTTTTTACTACCAGCAAAATACGATCGCGTTCCTGCATCAAGGTATAATCATGCTGTTTGACCAGGACTCCTCCCAGGGTTTGCAGGGCATGCTGCGCTTCATCTATTTCCTGCTGATAATTGCGCCCCTTCCAAATAACCGCCTGCCCTCCCACAGTGAGCAAAGGCAGGGAAAGCTCCAAGAGTACGTTTAAAGCCGCCACCGCACGGCTGGTGCATAACTGGAATTGCTCGCGAAATCCCTCCTGATGTCCCAATATTTCGGCGCGCTCTGGGACTACTGCAACATTCGACAATTGCAGCTTAGCGGCCACATTATTTAGAAACTGCGCTTTTTTGCGGTCGGACTCCACCAGGGTCACCTGGCAGTCCGGGCGGCTAATAGCCAGAATCAGTCCGGGAAACCCGGCCCCGCTGCCGATATCAACCAGTCTTTTTCCAGATATATCCATAAGCTGGTTGGCCTGCAGGCTGTCCTCCACATGTTTGTCAATCTCTTCCGCCAGACTTTTGCGGCTCACCAGGTTTTGCTTTTTATTCTCTTCCTTTAGAATCTCAATAAATCTTTTTACTTTATATTCCATACCCGATCAGGATTTCCTTCTAGCTTTTTCCAGATTGATAAGCAGCACATTGATGTCAGCCGGGTTCACCCCTGAAATACGGGAAGCCTGACCTATTGACCGGGGACGAATAGCCTGGAGCTTCTGCAGGGCCTCATTGGAAAGCCCGTACACTTCACCATAGTCTATATCCTCGGGGATTCTACGCTCTTCGAGTTTTTCGAACTTCTTCACCTGTTCCCGCTGTTTGTTGATATATCCCTCATATTTGCTCTGTATCTCCAACTGTTCCAGGATGTCGGGCGGGGCCTCCTCCAGCCAGCCCTGTTCTACCAACTGCCCGATTTCGATTTCGGGACGGCGCAACAACTCCCATAGGGAGATGCGGTCTTTTAAAGGGGCGCTGTTTTGGGCGGCCAAAAAGCTTGTCATTTTTGCGTCTCCAGGGGTGAAAGTGGTCTCAACCATCTGTTTTTTTGCTGCCTCCAGCCTGTCCAGCTTGAGGCTGAAAGCCTCCCAGCGCACATCATCCACCAATCCGATTTCGCGGCCTTTGGCGGTTAAACGCAAATCGGCATTATCCTGGCGCAGCAACAGGCGGTATTCTGCCCGTGAGGTCAGCAAGCGGTAGGGCTCATCATTTTCTTTGTTGACCAGATCGTCTATTAATACTCCCAGATAGGCTTCACTGCGCTTCAGAATCAAGACTTCCCGGTCTTGCACCTTGAGAGCGGCGTTGATGCCTGCTATAAGGCCCTGTCCGGCAGCCTCTTCGTATCCCGATGTCCCGTTTACCTGGCCGGCGGTGAACAGCCCGGGTATAACCCGGGTCTCCAGGGACAGCTTTAATTGCGAGGGAATCACGTAATCGTACTCGATAGCATAGCCTGTGCGCATCATGTGCACATTTTCCAGGCCCGGTATACTCCGCAATACCTGCAACTGCACGTCTTCAGGCAGACTGGTATTAAGTCCCTGTACATACATCTCATCGGTGTTGCGGCCCTCCGGTTCAATGAACAGCTGATGCGATGATTTATGGGAGAACCTCACCACTTTATCCTCGAATGACGGGCAATAGCGCGGGCCTCTTCCTTTGATTACCCCGGTGAACATGGGGGCCCGGTGGATATTGTCCATAACGATCTGGTGGGTGAGCGGGGTGCTGTGGGTCAGCCAGCAGGATATCTGTTGCCGCGGTTCCAGCGGGGAGAGGTAGGAAAATCGTAAAGGACGCTCGTCCCCGGGCTGTTCGATCATCTTGGAAAAATCCACCGAGCGCCGGTTTATGCGCGGCGGGGTGCCGGTCTTGAAGCGTCCCAGAGTGAGTCCCAGTTCCATCAGGCTTTGAGAGAGTTTCATAGCCGGCACCTGATTATTGGGGCCGCCATCATAGATGACATCTCCAATAATGATGCGTCCTTTCAGATAGGTTCCCGAAGTCACCACCACCGCCTTACAGAGGTACCGCGCCCCGGTTCTGGTGACAACCGCCGCAACTCCGCTTTGATCGGCTTCAATCTTCTCCACTTCGGCCATCAGCAGGTCGAGACCAGGCTGCTGCAAAAGGGTATCCACCATAGCCCAATGGTACTGATGCTTGTCGGCCTGAGCCCGCAGGGCCTGAACCGCAGGGCCTTTGCCGGTATTGATCATGCGCATCTGAATACAGGCTTTGTCGGTATTTATAGCCATTTCTCCGCCCAGAGCATCGATTTCTCTGACTACCTGAGCCTTGGCCGGCCCCCCCACAGAGGGATTGCATGGCATCAAGGCAATATGTTCGATGCTCAAAGTGGATAATAGGGTGCGGCATCCCATGCGGGCGGCCGCCAGGGCCGCTTCGCAGCCGGCGTGTCCGGCGCCAATCACCACAACATCATATGACCCCGCGTCATAAACCATAGCCTTCCTCCTGAATATATGGATAAACCTTATTTGCCAATACAAAAATCCCTGAATATACGTTCAATTGCATCCGCTTTCAAGCTCTTGCCGGTCAGCTCGCTCATATCCTCCAATAGCTCACTGATCTCAACCGCCAGGCAGTCAAGCGATACCTGGCCCAGTATCTCGCTAACAGACTCAATGTGCTCCTGACAGTCTTGTAAAATTTGCTGCTGGCGGGCGCTGAGAAGCATCTCCACCTCTCCCTCCCGGCCTAATCCGGACAAAATCATGGCTTCAACCCGGTTCTGCAACTCGTTTAAGCCCTGTTCTTCGCGGACCGAGCCAAAAATCACCGGTATGCCGGGAAAACAGGCCTGAATCCGCTCGTGATCGATCTGTTTTTCAACCAGGTCGTCTTTATTTATGAGAATAATGGTCCGGTCCGGATTAAGGCTGTGAAATACCTCTTCATCCTCCAAGGTGATGCCGGAAGTTATATCCAGCAGGAATATGGCCAGTGCCGCTTCGCTTATGGCCTGCTGCGCCATCTGTACTCCGATGGCCTCCACCCTATCCTCGGTTTTGCGTATACCGGCGGTGTCGATGAGGCGGACGGGAATGCCTTTGATATTCACATATTCTTCTATGATATCCCGGGTGGTTCCCGGTATTTCGGTAACAATGGCGCGGTCACGGCCGCTCAGCCAATTGAGCAAACTGGATTTGCCCACATTGGGTTTTCCACAGATAACCACCTTCACCCCGCTGCGGTAGATTTCAGCCCGTTTCCCGGCCGCAAGCAATTGGCCCAGGTGATGCTGTACTTCCGCCAGCAGTCTTGCAATTTCCTCATAATCCGGTTCGCCCACCTCTTCAGGAAAGTCGATACTGGCCTCTATAAGTGCTGCGGCCTGTATCAACCGGTCTTCCAGACGGTGTATATACCGGCTGTTATATCCGGAGAGCTGTTTCACAGCCAGGTTCAAAGCCTTTTTGCTTCTGGCCCGGATAATCTCGATGACCGCTTCTGCCTGGCTGGCATCAAGCCGCCCGTTAAGATAAGCCTGCTGGGTGAATTCCCCGGGATACGCCTCTCTGATCCCCTGGCCCAGAACCTGTTCCAAGCATTGGCGGGCAGCCAGAACACCGCCATGGCAATGTATTTCCACCGTGTCTTCAGCGGTATAGCTGTGCGGCTTGCGCATTACCGCCAGAAGGCATTCATCGATAGGCTGGCCCTGATCATCGACAATCCAGCCCAGAATCATCTGGTATCCGTGGAGTTGGTTCAGAGCGCGGTCTTTTATCCTGGGCTTAAAAATGGCCCCTACTTTGGCAATGGCCTCACTGCCGCTGACCCGGATAATGGCAATGCCGCCTTCACCTGGCGGGGTGGCAATAGCCGCTATGGTTTCCTGCTGCATCTTTCAAAAACCTCTTTAACCCGGTTTGGTGTTGACTATAAATATCTTACCAGATTAAATACCGCTTTACACAAGGGCCCCGGCTGTTGTTCCCGCATAATTATGGCATTTAGCCGGCAATGTCGTGAAACTTTGCGGTCTGAATGCGGTTTAAAATGGCATAAAAAAAAGGCCCGTAATAAGGGCCTTTATTCATTTACCTTTTAAGAGATATCACTACTTTGCGATTAGGCTCATCTCCGGTCGAATAGGTGGTTACCTGGGGGTCGCTCTGTAAAGCGGTATGAACAATTCGCCTTTCCTGTGAACTCATCGGTCTCATTACCACATTTTTCTTAGTGTTTTTTACCTTATCCGACAACCGCAGGGCCAGGCTCTGCAAAGACTGTTCTTTCTTTTTTCGATAGTCTTCCACATCCAGGACGATGCGCATCTTTTCCTCCCGGTTGCGGTTGTGAATGAGTCCGACTACGAATTGCAGGGCATTTAAAGTCTCGCCTTTTCTACCGATCAGTAAGCCTACATCCTTGCCGGCAATATTGATCCGCACCCGGTCTTCTTCAACATCGACCTTATCAATGCGGTATGCCAGTTTCATGCGGTCCAGCAACTCCTCTAAAACCTTCTGGACATCTTCCCCCGGTTTCTCTCGTTTCGAAACCCTGACCACAGCCGGCTTTTTGCCCATAAATCCCAAAATACCCTTGGTAGGCTCTTCGATAACTTCAATCACCACATCATCGATGTCGCAACCTAGTTCATCAAGAGCTGCTTTGATGGCTTCATCAACGTTTTTTCCTCTTTTTTCGATTACTTGCTCTTCCATGGGTGTTCTTGCCTCCTTTGTCCCTCCCCGCTGTCTGTTCTTGTTCTAAATCGGAAGCCGGCTCATCATCCATTTCATCATCTATACCGGATGTATTTAGACGGGCTTCAATAGGCTGTTCAAATTTAGCCGCGACGGTTATTCCTGTTCCAGTATCCAGTTTTGCCTGTTTATGGCTGTGATTGACTAACAGCTGCTGCAGTATCCCTAAAATGTTAAAGGTAACCCAGTACAGTGCCAAACCCGCAGGAACTGTGGCTGCGATCCACGCCATCATCAAGGGCATCATATACATCATGGATTTCTGGGTAGGATCATCTGCATTGACGGTAGACACCTTCTGCTGCAGGTAAGTGGTTCCGGCGGAGAGTAATGCCAGTATAAATAGCGGATCTCTCTGGCCTAAATTGGAAATCCAGAAAAATGCCGCATGAGCTGGCTCCACAAACTGAAGATGCAGCAAGGACTGATAGAATGCTATAAATATCGGCATCTGTAAGAGCAACGGCAGACATCCGGCCAGTGGACTGACCCCCGATTCCTTATACAGTTCTGCCAACTTTTTCTGCATGACTTCGGGTTCATCTTTGTATCTTTCCTGTAGCTGTTTCATGCGCGGCTGGATTTCCTGCATATCCCGCATTGATTTCAACTGCTTCTGATTGATAGGGAAAAGCAGCAGCTTGATCAATAAAGTCATTAAAATAATCGCCAGCGCATAACTGGGAAATCCCAGGGTTACCGTAAAATCATACAGAAATTGAATCAGGCTAGTAAACCATTGAACAAAGGTTTGCCACAAACTAAGCCCTGCTATGAGCGACTATTCTTCGCCGCCAGCAGGTTTCACCTCCTTAAGAGTGAACCTCGTAATATGGTGTCAACGCTATAAATCTCAGGGCAGGGGATCATAACCCCCCGGATTAAAGGGATGACACCGGCAAATTCTCTTGACTGACAACCATCCTCCTTTTAATACCCCATACTTTTCAACTGCTTGCAACGAATAACTGGAACAGGAAGGATAAAAACGACAGGCAGGGAGCCTGAATACGCTGGTCTTCTGGTAGATTTTAATTATTGTCAAGACCGCTTTCTTTAACATAGCTTGGCTTTCTTCAGGGTAAACAACAGGTCTTTATGTAATTCTTCACAGCTGCTCTCTTTAATGCTGGGGCGCGCATTGATCACGACATCAAAGGGCTGCTTCAAGCCAGGCATGATCTCACGCCACAAGGCTCTGAGCCTTCTTTTGGCCCGGTTCCGAATCACAGCCTTGCCCACTTTCTTGCTTACGACAAAACCTACTCGGCTGCTTTCCCCTGCTCCGGGTCTAAAAAATAACAGTATATAGCGGCCCGATACTCTATGGCCAGATTTATAAATGTTGTGGAAATCTCGCCCCTGTTTAATCCGCTGTGATTTTGCTAACATTCAGGACCTTCCCAAAACAAATAAAGGCCGTTTTTGACGACCTATGCTGATAGCGACTTTCTGCCTTTTCTGCGCCTGGCAGCCAACACTTTTCTGCCGCTGGCGGTGGCCATCCTCTTTCTAAAACCGTGTACCTTTTTTCTCTGCCGGTTTTTAGGCTGGTATGTTCTTTTCATCTATGGTTGCCTCCCTTGTTATAAACACCATTTTATTATATTGACATAAGCCCCTTAATGTCAAGAATACCACGGATTCTAAATACTTCTAAAAAATGGCTTAATCTGCTATGATTATACTATATTTTCAGCTTGGCCTTAATAAAGGACAGTTGCGCTTGTGCAAAGCATTGGTTATCATTGGTTTCTGAGCGCTTATCCACAGCCTTTTAATTATTCACAGCAAGTTTATCCACAAACCAACAGGAGGCCTAAAGGAATGTCCATTGACCACGCCGTGATCTGGAATAAGATCATGCAATCTCTGCGCGAAGAAATCGGTTCCACCAGCTTTGACATCTGGTTCAGTTTAGTAAAATATGATTCTTTCCTTAATAATAACGTTATTATCAGTGTC
>NZ_DCEA01000024.1:0-211 GCF_002316705.1 Syntrophomonas sp. UBA1041 | reverse complement strand
CAAAAAAAGCTGCGCAGCATGACCAATCAGGATGTTTCACTGCTGCTTACCACAGATTCCAGTCTTGACAACAAAATTTCCTCACTCAACCGGAAATATACCTTTGACACCTTTGTGGTAGGAAACAGCAACCGTTTTGCCCATGCCGCCTGTTATGCGGTGGGGGAATCCCCTTTTAAGGCCTACAATCCTCTTTTTATTTACGGCGGGG
>NZ_DCEA01000083.1:34715-48481 GCF_002316705.1 Syntrophomonas sp. UBA1041 | reverse complement strand
TTTTCTTTACTGTCCCTGATACCCTGGTTGGTATTTATTACACTGCTCATGTTCAATTTTAAAAAATACGCCGCCTATAACTGGGACGCAGAATAGGAAACATTATTGGCACTGATCGTTTAATGAGAGTAATTATGAGAAAACGATATATCGTGACAATTATTGTTGTTCCGGCCTTGGCGCCGGTTCTATCACTACCAAGATTTTGCGGTCCTGCTGACAAATCTGCTACAATAAGGTCGTGTCTCCTCAATTCTCCCATGAAAGGAACAACCTGCCGATGTATGTGATTTATGGCCATTGCGAATTGTTTCTTCCTTATGCCGCTAATCTGAAAGATAAGCGCATGGTGATCCGCAGCATCCTGGACCGCCTGAAGAAGCGCATAAATATTTCAGCATTGGAAATTAAATATCAGGATTTATGGCAGCGTTCCATGCTCGGTTTTGCAGCCGTCGCAGCATCTCAAACCGATCTTAATCTCATTCGTGAAGCCGTGCGCTCCACCCTCGACCTACACCTCTCTGAAGCCGAAATCATCGGGCTCAATTTCGATATCATTCCCATCATTTCCGATTAAATCCATACTCTTCCATTATTTACCTCGATAAATGGGCAGGATTCTCCTAAATTTTGTAGAATTTTGTCACAACTTACTTTTTTGTAAAAAGAAATTTATCGAGGAAAGGAATGAGTAATTTTGAAAAAAGTAAGCGCACTGTTAAAACGTTGTTGCATTATGACTCTAATTACAGTACTAGCATTCTCTGGCTTAGCTGTAGCAGCGCCGGTAGCACAAGCAGATACCGTCAAAACTGTCACCATCGCCTCTGGCACTATATATGCTACTCCTATGTACATCCGCGACAGCGGAAAACCCGGTCCGGTAGTAATGATCGTGGGCGGTGTTCATGGCAATGAACCCGCCGGTTATACTGCAGCAGCCAAGGTTAAGAACTGGGACATCAAAAAAGGTAAACTGATAGTGCTGCCCCAGGCTAACAAAAAGGCGGTAGCCCGGCATACCCGTACTTACAACGGCGACTTAAACCGCGATTTCCCTCAGGGCAAAACCCAATCCGCTGATACTGCCCTGGCTAGATCGATCTGGTCGGCTGTAAAGAAGTATGATGTTGACTGGCTGATGGACATGCATGAAGGCTACGGCTATACTAAACTCACCAAATCAGTAGGCCAAAGCCTGATATATTACCCCAACAGCACCACCAAGACCATGGCCAGTGCGATCGTTAAGAACCTCAACGGAAATATCAGCACTTCTTATAAAAAATTCAGCCTGTTCAGGTATCCGGTAAAAGGGAGTCTGGCCAGGGCGGCCGGGCAGTACCTGGGGGTACATGCATTTATTTTCGAAACCTGCGATAACCCCTCCTTGAGCACACGCGTGAATTACCAGCTAAAAGCCGCTAATACGATGCTGTCACGCCTGAATATGCGGTAACATCTCGAAGCTGGTCAAAGCCCGGCGAATATGTTGCGGTCTAATAACCCTGGCAAAGTCAGGGTTATTGATCTGTATATCTCTATGCAGCGGACGATACCTGTTCAGGTCTGGCGAAAAAGAGATATTGCTGTGTGTGCTGCGGGGATTGTAAAACGTACGCGGATTGCGGGCCGCTAGCGGCGTATTCGTACTGGATTGCCTCCCGCGCGGCCTGTTCCCGGTTTGGCTTAAATCCGAGTCATTGTTCGCATGACCTGAATCGTTCCTCTCACCATAGGTCTCAGCGATGGAGGCTGCCAAGTCGTCTGCTGCGATAAACTGTTCTTCTTTTTTTTTTGGAGCTGTTATTTTCCAGGTCCTGCGCAGGTCTTTTTTCTCGTCCCAGGAGACGCGATTTTCAATCATCCAGGGAATAATCGATATGTCCGCGGCATATTGTGAGGCCAGGTCCAGGGCCTCAATATCCGCCCAAATTTTAGAGAATAAAGCGCGAAAGTACTCTTGATCGCCTTTATAAAAGGCCTGCTGCGCTTCCGCATTATTGAGGTAATTGCCCTGTAGTTGAGCATATCGGCTCACTACTATTTTCGCCAGACATAGTACCGCTGTGGCAATTTCTTTGCTGACCAGCCAGCTCCCCGGGGTACGGTATTCAAATCCCCCGTGGCTTTTGGTGCGATATTCGCTGAGCCGCCCGTAGCGTCTGCGGCGTTTTACCGCAGTAGTCTGGTCTTCTATAAGAAATACCGAGATGCCCAGGTAGTTGTCCAAGGCACGAAGCAACCCGGCGTTGAGAGTTATATTGCTGAAATGGATATGACCTCCGATTGAATAGCCTGGAAACGGCTGACTGCCTGCCACCCATTTGACATTTGGGTAAGGTGCCAGCCGGTTGGCATTGCGCAGAGCGTCCCTTATATTAACGATTAAATGCTGGGGATCACGGTCTGGCCGGGGGCGAATCTCCGCAATCGGCCTCTGCTGCCGATTGGGCAGGCGTATGGCGTCACAGCCGACCATGCCGTCTTTGGGAAAAAACTCCGAAGCCGCCACCATTTTGCCGCTTCTGCTGTTTACCATCATGAATTCAGGGTCAGCCCCCAACTTGACCTCGCGCTCATCCTGAGAGATTATTTTCTCCAGTTTTTTGGCCAGTCGTTCAACGTCTTTAACGCGCAATTGCGGGGACAGATCAAATCCGGCGATCTTCCATTTTCTTTTACCAGTTAAGACGACTTCTACCATCAACATATCCAAACCCAGCAGGATTGAAGCCCGGCGTGCCAATTGAGCCACCTTCATGCTTTCATTTTCTTTGATATACTTTACCTTGGCCGCTTTACCCAGGGTTTCAACACGAATAGAGAGAATCGCCAGATCGCAGACCAGGATTTGATAAGTGCGGTTGATGCTGTCTTCTTCGCTGTTCAGGCATTGGATCTTGTTGGCCTGAAGAACGGCAAACGCCTTTTCTTTATCCATGGCTAGCGTCATTGCCTGAGGAGGGTTCAGCATCCTGATCCGTTTAGAGCCGTTTACGATTGTGATATCGAAGTATTCCAGCCCCAAAAATGTAGTTTCGGCAGCGGTGATATCGACTTCTGGCTGATTCAGGTGTTCCATAAGTTGTTTTGCGGTTTCATTGGCAGCATACATGAATTGGATATTCATAAGCTAGACCTTTCTGTTAGTTTCATTCTCTGTTCTGCAGCCATGTGGATACAATAATCAGTCAATAGCTGCAGGTGATGGCGGCGAATATCCGGCTCGTTGAAATGGGATGGCTTAGAATTCACCTCCAATATCCATAATTTCCCATCGGGGTCAATGGCGATGTCCATGGATACAATGGCTAGATTTAATCCCAAGCGCTCTTCCAGTAGTACGGGAACGTTGCTGCAAATGTAGTCGAGTTGGTCCTTAATCCCAGCCCTGACGGCAGGGTTGGGAAAAACATGACGGATAACCGTGTTGTAAGCTTCGGCCCGGCCGCCATTGGGGATATGAGTTACAAATTGGCCTCTGCTTGCCACTCTTATTGCTGCTCCAGTCGTAACCCATGAACTGGCGGCATCTTTTTGAAACTGAATGCGGATGTCGAATATTCTTCCTTTGTATCTGCATAGTTCCACTACGCGCTGCAGCAAAGAGTTGTCGTTTACACGCATTTTATCCTTAATAGCAGTGTATAGTTCATCAATTGAATTGTACTTATGCCATTGGGTTGGGCCGCTTGATTTAGCCAGGTAATAGCGGTTGGATTGGGCCTTAATCTTAATGATGCCTTTCCCCAGCGACCCATGACTCGGCTTAATTAGAACCTGGCCATAATTGTTGAGCATTACCTCCAGGTTTCCGTGATTGAATGACATGGTGAGCGGAAACAGGCTGGATGTAACCGGCACACCGCTAGCCGCCTGGTATACTTCCCATTTGTTTAAAAAGCGGCTATTAAACATAAATATGTCGGGGTCTGCTTCAAACTGATTCAACAAAGCAATGATCGCCGGGCTTTTTTCCAGACTGCGCTTGCGAATGCGATTGTAGACGATATCAGGGCGAGGAAACAGGCCTTGCATCCATTCGTTATTCAGATTAGTGGTTACTCCTTCTATCAGGCCTTTTCGTTTGTCAACCCCGGATGCCCCGAACATATAGATGAATACCCCTCGCCTGCGGGCGAATCTGATCATTTCTTTATTTATCCTCGTCTCGGAACGTCCCGGATAGCCCCCGGGCCTTATCGCACTGCTGAGAATCCCTACCACAGGCCCTAAATAGAGAGAATGTTCGTCAGAATGGTAAATATTATATGACCAGGCCGGCATTTTCAAACGCACCGCTATTTTCCTGGAAAGCGCAGCCAAGTCTGCTTTGCCCCGTAGTATCGTGCGCTGATACCTGACCGGGCAGGACTGGCTGCCAGCGTATGCTGATACTTCCTGAATTGCTCTGTCATTTTGGGATCTGGCTACTTCTAATTCAGCAATAATATGTTTTTGCATCCTTTTGCCCCTTGTTTGTTTTATAATCCATCATATGAGTAATGCAAATATACCGTGCTTGTTGTGTTAACAAGATGCTAAAAATAAAAATACCGGCA
Organism: Syntrophomonas sp. UBA1041; assembly: GCF_002316705.1. Classification (NCBI taxonomy): domain Bacteria; kingdom Bacillati; phylum Bacillota; class Clostridia; order Eubacteriales; family Syntrophomonadaceae; genus Syntrophomonas; species Syntrophomonas sp. UBA1041. The sequence continues at coordinate 43,913 of NZ_DCEA01000083.1, read as the reverse complement.
CGTAATATGCCGGTACCACAGTGTCGATTAAGTATCTTTTTGATGAATAGCGGTTGTTTTAGGATAGTCCCTAAGTCAATCTGACGAGGCTCACTTATACGTTGAAACGAAAATGGATGATGTCGCCGTCAGCCACCACATACTCCTTGCCTTCCAGCCTGAACAGGCCCTTTTCTTTAACCGCAGCCATAGTTCCCATCTCATAAAGATGTTGAAATGCCACCACTTCGGCGCGAATAAAGCCGCGTTCAATATCAGAATGGATCTTGCCCGCAGCCTTGCGCGCCGGGCTGCCTGCAGTGACGGTCCAGGCCTTGACTTCATCTTCCCCTACGGTAAAAAACGATAAAAGATCAAGGCTTTGATATACAGTCCTTGCCACCCTGACCATGCCGGATTCCTGTAAACCCAGCTCTTGCATAAATTCCTGACGCTCATCTCCATCAAGCTCGGCAATATCCCTCTCGATGCTGGCGGAGACCTCGACATAGGGGAGCTGATGGCTTTCCAGATAAGCCCTCACCTTATCCTGACCGGGATAAGTGCCTTCAGCCAGATGATCTTCCCCGATATTAAGACAGACCAGCATGGGCTTGGTGGTTAAAAACTGATATGACAACAACAAGTCGTTTTCCTCCTGATCCAGTTCCACCGTGGATAAAGCCTGTTCATTCTCGAGAGCTTGCTGGAGCTTATGCAGCAGGGCCAGCTCTTTCTCCTGGCCTTTTTTCTTCTTGCTCTCTTCGATGCGTTTAATCCTGCGTTCCACCAAACCCAGGTCGGCCAGGAGCAGTTCATAATGAATGTTTTCTATGTCTCTTACCGGGTTAATCCCATCGCCTTGATAAGGGACATTGGAATCAGTAAAAACCCGCACCACATGCAGCAATGCGTCGGCTTTTCGCACCGAGTCCAAAAACATCGTAGCAGCCTTTTCGCTGCCCGGACTCAGCCCGGGTATATCCACCATTTCCAATTGCGCATAGGTGGTCTTTTTAGGTTTATACAGAGCAGACAGCCAGTCGACCCGGTGGTCCGGAACACGCGCCATGGCGGTGTTAGTTTTGCCGACCCCCTGGGTTTTGACCTTGCTTTCCGTCATCAATTCAAAAATGGTGGTTTTGCCTGCCAGCGGCAGTCCGATTATTCCGAGTTGCATTAGATCGTTCCCTTCTTAGACAATGATGAATTTCCACAGCTATTGAGATGTAATAACTATTTAGTTAGCTTTGGTTCAGACTGTATTTAGTATCCGTCTTACACTTACAAGGCGGTACAGGATTATTCTATATAGCCTATGGCCTGCGGAGTAATGCTCAAACACTCCGGCCCGTCTTCGGTCATGACATAGGTGCTCTCCGTACCGATAGCCCCTTCCTCAAATACGAATTTGGGTTCCAGGGCAAAAACCATGCCCGGAACTATGGGGTTCTTCAGCCCGGGGGCGAATACCGGCATCTCATCGGTCTCCAAACCCACCCCATGACCCACAAAGCGCGCCCGGTCCTCCCTGTAGCCCAGGAAATGCTCCTTATAGCCCAGTTCTTCAGCAATTTTCACCGCCAGCAGATAGGGTTCTTCCGCCGCAGTGCCGGGTTTTAAAATACTCAGCATCTGTTCATTGATCATCATGGCTTCCTTAAAGGCTTGCTCCATCTTAGGGGGCAGCTGCCCTATGCAGAAAACCCGGGTTTGATCGCCGCAATAACCGTTGGCGACCCCTACATAATCAACAAACACGACTTCGTTGCGCTTTATAATTTTATTGCCCGCGCCCTGTGGCCAGGCAGGGGTGAGTCCGCAGCCGCTAACTGAACCGTCCATACCGCTGGCCATGGCGCCGGAACTGCCCACGCAGACATTACCCAGGTAGTAATCCTGGTTGAAAGCCCGCATCTTAGCATTTCCTGCCAGACCCGCCCGCCGCATAGCCGCTTCGAGGTAGCTGGCCAGTTCGACTTCCCGCATCCCTTCCCTGAGCACTCTCGGTATCTCAGCAAAACCCGCGTCCAGAATACGCATGGCGGCCCGCACCTGTTCTATTTCAAACGGCGACTTTATCATGCGGATCTTCCTGAGCAGCGGGCTTACATCAAGGAAGGCGGTATTGGGGAAAGCGCGTTGATATGTAGTCAGGTTGTTCACCGGCAGGACGTCAAATTCCAATCCGATTCTGCCCATAGAACCGTATCCAAAGGACTGCAGTATACCGGGCATATCCTTTACGCTCTTCATGGGGACCACGTTTTTCAGCGGGGATTCTTCCTGGCCCCGGCGCAGGCTCTTGCGGATCATCAAGACTGGTTCGCCCTGCGCCGGTACAAAAAGCTGGGCGTTTTGCACCGTTCCGGCCAGGTAGAACATGTCACTGTTCAAGACGATGACCGCTCCGTCCAATTCTTTGCCCGCCAATTCTTGCTGGAACTTTTGAATTCTTGATTCAATCTCTTCTCTAGGCGTTAACAACATTACTTACTCCTCCCTCCTAATCGTAACAACCATTTGGTTTACATAATATTTATTATGTTCTCTATCAGCTACTCGCCCGCATCAAACCGGCTTGAAAGCAAAGCAGGGAGCGATACGCCCGCAGACTACGGTCAGACCACTCCCCGTATTTTCGAGAGCCTCGTCATTTCAAGGTTATTTCACCGAAAGATACTATAAAAAAGATTCCGTTGACCATGATTCCCAGGGCCAGAATGGCATACCCGCCGCCGGGTGAAAACTGGTATAAGCGGGCGGCGTTGCTGGTATTGAAAAAGAACAGCCCGATGGCCAATACCAGCAGTAAAATCACCAATTTGGGCGCTCCGGAACCCGGGAAAAAGACCAGGAGGTAAATGCCATAGGCCAACAGCATCCACACGTTGATGCTTTTTAAAAGCCTGAAAGTATAGTCGTCTTTTTCCGACTGCCCTTTTAATTCCTCGGGTATTTCATCCATGTCTATAACTTCGATTTCTTTTCCGGCATGTTGGGCGATATATTGCAGCATCTCTTCGTACATCTCGGCAGGCGGAGTAATCCCAAAAAACCCTACATTGCTTTTGATGTAAATAAAGCCTTCATCAGGATAGGTGGCATACAAGCGAATGGGGCCCAGGCCTTTGGCTATATATATCCCCACCTGATAACCGGGCCAATCCGCTCCTATTATGGAGCACAGGTTGCACTTCCCCACCACTTTTATCACGTGAGTAATCTCTTTCCAGGGCACGACTTTGGTATATGCTCCCCATTGCAGGCTTAAACCCTTCTCCCCTACCCTGTAAGAGAGATTAAAGGCCCCCACTGCCAAAAAGGCAAAAATCGCCATAAATAGGTAGGTAGGCGCTAACAGCATTATCTTTAACACCCGGTCTTCCGGATCCAGCGAATATTCGATCCCCCACAAGGCAAGCGCAAATGCTGCGACTACTACGAAGACTGTGAGCCAGACTCCTTTACCCGGTTTTGCGCGATATTCCATTTACTCCGTCTCCTTCCAACGCCAATCATACTATATATGGTTACTTATACTCATAAAACCCCCGGCCGCTTTTTTTGCCCAGGTGACCGGCCCTGATCATGGTGGTAAACAACGGGTGAGGGCGATATTTATTGTCTTTAAATTCTTCGCAATGCAGCAACATGGCGTTATAGAGGTTGTCCAGACCGATTACATCAGCTAAGGCCAGCGGTCCAAGTGGAATTCCCAGGCCCGCACAAGCTGTCTGGTCAATATCCTCCCGGGAGGCCAGGTTGTCACCGTAAATGTGAATGGCCTCGTTGATCAAGGATAAAACCATGCGGTTATATAGATAGCCGGGGCTTTCTCTCTTTAGCACCACACTGGTTTTGCCGATGCGGGAGCAGAACTCCCGAGTCGTGGCAATGGTTTCATCTGCTGTTTCCAGGCCCTTTACCAGTTCGACCAGGGGCCGGGTCGGCACCGGGTAAAAGAAATGCATCCCCAGTACTTTGTCAGCTCGATGGGTAGAAGCCGCTATCTCGGTTATGGAAAGGGTGGAGGTATTGGAAGCCAGGATGGTATGCGCAGGGCAAATGCTGTCCATTTGCGTGAAAATCTGCTTCTTGACTGCCATGTTTTCAACTACCGCCTCAATAACCAGATCAGTCTGGCCGGAATGTTCCAAATCAGTGGCGCCTTCAATACGAGCCAAGATCTGTTCCATTTCTTCCTGATTGATTTGGGCGCTATCAACCCGGGCCTGTAAATGCCTTTCGATAGCATTGATCCCATCATCCACCAGCTTTTTCTGGAGGTCGCGCAGGATCACATGATACCCCCCTGCAGCTGCGACCTGGGCAATACCCACCCCCATAATGCCTGCTCCGAGTACGGTTATCGTCTTCACTGCATATTACCCCTTCCGGTTACGTTGCATCGCCAAAGCTGACCCCAATGCCCCGGGCTGCTGAAACCAGATCTCCATTGGGATTAACTTTGCGGATCTCTTTGATGGCATCGGCCAGTGGAACTGATTTTATCTCAGTACCTTGCAGGCTTACCATGGAGCCATATTCACCGTGTATAAAGGATTCTACCGCTGCCACCCCATAGCGGGTTCCCAGGATGCGGTCGAAAGGAATCGGCGAGCCGCCTCTTTGCAGATGGCCCAGAACGGTTACCCGTATTTCCACATTACGCAGTACCTTTCCCAGATCTTCAGCTACCTTGTCACCAATTCCGCCTAAACGAATGGGGTCATGACTGGTAGGAACGTAGTTTTGCACCACCATTTCTCCCCCCACAGGGTAAGCTCCTTCGGCTACCACGATAATGCTGAATTTCTTGCCCTGGCGATACCGCTCCGCTATTTTCTTAAGAATCGCATCTATCGAAAACGGGATCTCGGGAATGAGAATGACGTCGGCACTGCCGGAAATACCAGCATGCAAGGCTATCCAACCGCTGTACCGGCCCATTACTTCCAGAATCATCACCCGGTGATGTGACTCGGCAGTGGTATGTAGCCGGTCCAGGGCCTCCGAAGCTGTATTTACCGCAGTATTGAATCCGAAGGTAACGTCGGTTGCAGAAAGATCATTATCAATGGTTTTAGGGACTCCCACCACGGGGATCCCTTTTGCATAGAACTGGCTGGCGATATTCAGAGTCCCGTCCCCGCCGATTACAATCAAGCCGTCCAGGCCGAGGTTCTGAAGATTGCCAATGGCCCGGTCTGATTCATCGGTTTGATGATGTCCCTCCTGGGTGACAGTAATAAACGAAAACGGGTTATCACGGTTGCTGGTTCCCAGAATAGTGCCGCCGGTATGACTGATACCGGAGACCCGGCGAAGGTCCAGAGACATATAATTATTTTCCACCAGGCCGCGAAAGCCATCCATAAAGCCGACTACTTCTATTCCGTATTTAATGGTGGCTGATTTGGTTATAGCCCGAATTACCGCATTCAATCCGGGACAATCCCCTCCCCCGGTAAGTATGCCGATATGCCTTACCTTAGACATTCAAATACTCTCCTCCTTCAATCGCAGAACCAGGCTCAGGCCATAATAGCCAGTAGGTCAGAGCGGCTCTGTCCTTTCTTTATTCTTTGCTGTTATAGATTTTCCCTGTTGTGATTATGGTTTTTCTGTCAAAACAAGAGATACCTGCATAGCAGCCCGATTGCGGATTATATTTAGTGTAATGGTATCCCCCACTTTGTGCTTTTTTAATATTTCCTGAAGTTCATCATAAGTGTTTACCGGGGTTTGATCAATCTGGATGATGACATCATACTGAGTCAAACCCGCTTTGGCGGCCGGTGATCCGCTTTCAACCCCGGCTACAACTATCCCTTTGGCCTCTATCCCCAGAGATTTGGCGATGTCTTCAGTGACCGACTGCAGATAGATGCCTATATAGGGCCTTATTACCTTGCCTTGCTCAATAAGGTCATTTAAGACCTCGCGGACGGTGTTGATGGAGATGGCGAAGCCAATGCCTTGAGCCTGGGCATTAACCGCGGTATTAATGCCGACCACCTGCCCGTTAAGGTTTAACAACGGTCCCCCGCTGTTGCCCGGATTAATGGCGGCATCGGTCTGAATAAGATTTTTATAAACCCGGTCCTCAATCTGCATGGGACGGCCTTTGGCGCTGACCAACCCCGCTGTAACGGTATGATCCAGTCCATAAGGATTGCCGATAGCCACTACCCAGTCGCCTACTCTGATACTGTCCGAGTCGCCCAATTCCAGCCAGGAAAATTTCTGATTAGCGGATATCTTTAAGACCGCCAGGTCCAATTCATAATCTTGTCCCACCACTGTCGCTGAATATTTCTCCCCATTGGCAAGATTTACGCTTATGGTTTCGGCCTTATCTATGACATGCTGGTTGGTTACAACATAGCCGTTTTCATTAATAATAACCCCGGTGCCAATAGCTGTCTGAACACTTTGTTGCGGGGAAATGCGGTCTCCAAAAAAGTCGCGGAAAAACGGATCCATAAACGGATTGCCATTGCTTACCTTTGCGCTGGTTTCAACATTAACCACTGCCGGGCTGACTTTGTCCACCATGTCAGCAATGCCGGTAGGGCCAATCAATACCGCTCCCCCTCCGAGGGGGCTGGACTGTGGTAATTGCAACTGATTCTGGGTATTCTGCTGGTCAGCGTCTTTGCCCTTGATACTGTCGGCCAGAAAGAAGCTGCCAAATCCTACGGCGGCAACGATAAGTAAAATAACGATAAACTGAACTGTACGGTTTTGGTTCATCTTTTCCACCTTTCTCTTTTATGTTACCTGCCATCCTTATTATACTAAATATTTGACTTGTCCTGAATAACTTGCTGCAAGGACACAAAATATCGGGATGCAAGGAAGGTGACGGTTGGGGACGGTCCTTTTTGTCACCTGAGTGACAAAAAGGACCGTCCCCAACCGTCACCAAAAGAACCGCCCCGTGTCAACCCCGTCCCCTTCTTCCCATTAGGGCTATTTAGCCAGTACCTCTATTTCTTAGGGAAGCCGGCCAGGTAGAAGCCGAATTCCAGCGGGCGGCGAAAAGTAGCTACTATCGGGTCCGGTTTTGAAAAACTCTCCGTGGTTTTGCGGGGTTTGGAATTTACTTCAATTAAGTAGGGTATCCCGTTTCGGCCCATGCCGATATCCAGACCCATTTCCCCGTACACTCCTTCACACTGGCTTTCCAGCGTCGTTGCCACCGCTTTGCATAATTCCTTGACAGTGATATGCTTTTTCTTGCGCGTGTCCCGGCGGAATAGATGACGCATAATCCTGCTATATTTTTCATAAGTTCCCCCGCTGCTGAGGTTGGCGATATTGCTTCCGCGGGGCGCAAGCCTGGCAAATTTTTTGCCTATCTGCCATTCCCCCGACCCATTCTTCTGATAGATAATGCGGATGTCAAATGTGGATCCGCGATATTTAGCCAGGTCTAATCCTTGCTGAACCAGATAAGGTCTTCCCCTCCTGGCTGCAGCGGTGCGTTCCAATAGTTGATGAGCGCTCTTAACAGGGCCGCGCAAGCGCCTGTAAGGATGAATTATATAATTTATCTGCCCGTTTTGGTTTTTTCTTACATAAATAATGCCTTTTCCCAGGCTGCCATTGCAGGGTTTAAGGAAAAGCACTTTGTATTTTTCCAACATCGACTCTAATTCAGTAAGATTCAATAATCTGGTTTCGGGCAGGTATGGCATTAAATCCGGGTTTTCCGACAAAACTTGGTACACCTGCCATTTATTCAGAAAGGCAGGATTAAAGTATTTCAGATAAGGCAAGTCTAACAGTTTTTTTCTGGCTTCACTCGTTCCCGCCATGGATTCAAGCCTGCGACTGGGAATGCGGTCATAAACCACATCTGGCAGCGGATATGTTGAAGAGGCCCAGTGCCCTCTCTCGGATGGACTATGCCGGTAATTATATCCCTGCACCGTTTTTCTTTCCCAATTAATGCCTTTGGGAGTAAAAACATAAACCTGCCCGGGGAGCCTCTTCCCTAATTGGCTCAGGTAAATCAGTTCGGCCTGAATGCTTTTCGGATCGGGGTTTAAGCGGTTGGGCAGGCCGGTGGCCAGAATCCCTACCGTCGGTCCCAAATGAATCATTTGTTCTTCACTATCATAACGGAGGCGCAGTTTATGCCCTTTTTTAAGGTATAAAGCCTTGACCAGCTCCGGTGACAGCAAATAGCCGCTTTTCCCCGTTGTTGAAAAGACCATTTTGGCGGAGACCAACCGGCACCCTACCCTGACGGTAACCGTATCCATATGGGGTATCTGGTATCGGTTGCGCAAGTTGTGGCCAATTATGATCCGGCCGGTAATAATGTTCATATATCTGTCCTCTCTATCAAGCATATATTTACGTCGGCTGCCAGAATGCTATGAAACCGACGGGCTCCCTTCAAACCCGGCCATATAGCGGGCATACAGAAGTGGTTTTATGATGGTCATCATTCGCGTCCGATTTTGGCGCAATAAACTGAATACCTGCCGGCCCGGTTTTAGATTGGCCTCGATAAACCATATCTGGCCTTCGCGATCCACGCCTATATCCACACCCATTTCGCCGACCGGACCAATTGTTTTTTCGAGTGTTCGCGCCGCTTCCAGGGCAACATAGCGAATGGATTCCATAATTTCATTGGCCTTTTCTTCGCTGTGGAAACGGGAGCGCAGCACTTGGCTGACCTTAAGGGCATAGCCCCCTGAGCTGATATTGCTGGTTATGGCCCCGTTTCTGCCCACGCGGCAGGCCATACCGGTAATTGACGATTCACCGGTGTGATCCTTTTGAATCAAGACCCGGACATCCAGTATATTGCCACCGCTGCGGATCAAATTGATCTGCTTCTGCACTATATAGTGGCGGCGCCCCATGATACCGTGCAGCTTCCGTCTCAGGGCGGCCATAGAACTGGCGCTGCCGCGGAAAACCCCTTCACTGCGGCGGTACTGATAAATATAGCGCTTGGATCCGGGTCTTTTCACAACTTTAATAATATTGCGCCCCAGCGATCCGTTAACGGGCTTAATGTATACCCCATGATATTTGTTCATCATGGCGTCGACCTGTTTCAAACTGTTTATTAACTCGGTGTCGGGAATATGATTGACCAGTTCGGGATGCTCGCTAAGGATTTTATATGTTTGCCACTTGCCTATTAACGGGGGATTGGAAATTGCCACCCCATGAGATTGCAAGCCCCGG
>NZ_DCEA01000083.1:0-34621 GCF_002316705.1 Syntrophomonas sp. UBA1041 | reverse complement strand
GAGATTGCAAGCCCCGGCGCGCCCGGTAATTACCGCCCGAGTAGCCTTTGTGACGGGGATATACGGCATCGGGCATGGGGAAGGTTGCTCTAACCCAGCGGCCTCCGGCATAGGTCCAACCGCTAACGGTGTTGCTTTGCCAGTGAATACCGCTTGTATTGAAACCGAAGCAGATTTGCCCCAGACGGCGCGCATGAATGATCATTTGTCTGAAAAAATTCGACTGCCCGTAAAATGGCCTGTTGGGATCTCCACTACTCTCAGACAGGATCCCTACCACCGGTCCCAGTTTAATTTCGCCCTCTCCAATGTAGAACCCATATTTTCGGCCGGAAGACAGGCAGAGGCGGCGCATGGTGGAGGGATTCAGTGATATAAGGTCTGTATTTTTCACCTTTTGATTTATTTTCGGTTTGAGGGTTTTCCGAAGTTGACCTACCTTGAGGATTAGTTGGGGCAGGTCCTCGGTATCATAATCATTAGCCAGTTTAGAGCTAATCAAAACTGTATCTGCCGCGAGACGTGGATTCGAGACAACTGTAACCATTTTGAATTGTTTCATGCTTTATCTCCATTACAAAAGTTTTGTATCATATAATATGAGTACTGCGCTACTTTTGCTAACCATGCTCCATTTTAGGAATAATAATATCTGTATGGTTGACGATACTATAAAAGTTCTTGAGGGGGGTTATTGTGCTATTAATCAGCGCGTGTCTTTGCGGTCTCGAATGCAAATACGACGGGAGCAGCAACCCGCACCAGGTTTTCGCAGAGATGTTGCGGGCCGGCCGGGTTATCCCAATCTGCCCTGAACAATTAGGCGGCCTTGCCACTCCCCGTGAACCGGCAGAGATATCGGGGGGCGCCGGGAAAGAGGTCTTGCGGGGGCAAGCCCGGGTATTGAACAAATCCGGCGCGGATGTCAGCGCTGCTTTTGTAAGAGGTGCGGAGCAGACCCTGAAGATTGCGCAAGCAGTAAATCCTTCCTTGATCATATTGAAAAGCCGCAGTCCTTCCTGCGGGGTAGGCAGCGTCTATGACGGCAGTTTCTCGGCCAAGCTTCAGACCGGTGACGGGGTGACAGCCGCACTGCTCAAGAAGCACGGCTTTGCCGTTATCGATGACGAAGCTTACCTGCAGCGGGAATCAAACTAAAATGAACTAAAGGAGACGTTATGAAAGCTATCAGCCTTTTTTCAGGAGGCCTGGATTCGCAATTAGCCTGTCAGCTTATTAGAAGGCAGGGTATCGAGGTGATAGCGGTTTGTTTTCAAACCCCGTTCTTCGGCAGCAATCCTTCTATCCAGACTAGTGCCGCCCGTCTGGGTATCGATCTGCATCTTCTGGAAATCAGCGACGAATATATGAGCGACATTCTTCTCAAGCCCCGCTACGGATATGGCAAGAATTTCAACCCCTGCATCGACTGCCACGGTTTTATGCTGCGCAAAGCCGGGGATCACATGAAGGAGACCGGGGCGTCTTTTCTTATAACCGGCGAAGTTCTGGGGCAGCGTCCTATGAGCCAGAACAAATCTTCACTGGGGCTGGTTGAAAAACTGTCTGGTTACCCGGGTTTAATTGTACGGCCGCTGTCGGCAAAGCTGCTGCCCCCCACTATTCCGGAGCGGGAAGGTTGGATAGACAGAGAGCAGCTTTTAGATATCAGCGGGCGCGGCAGAACCCGCCAGATGGCCCTGGCCGAAGAGTTCGGGATCACAGATTATCCTTCACCGGCGGGAGGGTGCCTTTTAACCGAGCCGGGCTTCGCGCGGCGTTTAAAAAGGCTGCTGGAATACCGTAACCTTCCGACCCGGTCCGATACCGAGCTGTTGAAGACCGGCCGCCATTTTTATGTGGCCTCCGGCACATTGCTGGTGGTGGGCCGCAACCATTCCGAAAATGAACAGCTGAAGCGTTTGGCTATAGAAGGCGATGTCTTGATCAAAATGGCCCAACGGCCCGGCCCTACCGGCCTGCTGCGCATATATCAACCCGGAACCCCGGATATGGCATATGCGGCCTCTATCGTGGCCCGCTACAGCGATGCCAAGTCCCTGCCGGAAGCCGATGCCAAAATCTTGGATCATGAGGATAATCTGCTGTCACAGATTACCGTAATGCCATTATCCCCCGAACTTACGCCTGCTATGGTGTAAGCCGTCAAAGCTTAAACTTAACCGGGTGCCCGGCACCCGGTTTATTATGGCTTATTCTCCCGCACTATTGGCCTTAAGACTATTTTGCAGATACGACGCCCAGTCAGGATTGCACTCCAGCCAGGCGGCCAGGCGCGCCAAGCACAAGACGGTATTCGAACTCAAATTGTGTTCTATCTTTTCGGTCTCAACCAACACATTTTCGGTGACGCCAATCATTTTCAAGAATTTCTCAATGATATGATGCCTCTCCAGCAAATAGGCCCCCAGTTCCGCTCCCTGCTGATTGAGGGCAATTACGCCATATTTTTTGTACTCAATATATCCCATTTCGGCCAATTTCTGTATCATGCTGCTGGCTGACGGCGGCTGCACATGCAGGGCTGAAGCTATATCACTAATTCTGGTATAGCCCTTTTTCCGGGCCAACCGGAATGTCATTTCCAGGTAATCCTCCATGCTGGCTGTAAGCTGGCGGTTTTTTTCGATCAGTTCATACCCTCTAATGGTACGGAACTCGTCATTATCTTGGTGCATATCGGGCCTCCGCTATGGATTATCCTGTTTCATCTTATGCTTTTGCCAACCGGAATAGTAGAGCGGGACATTAACTGGTCTGTTCGGCCAGTTCCACTGCTTCGGCTGAAGCAGATGTCCTTTTGCGTTCGGCGATCAATTGATACAGGGAAGTTAAGCCCAACCCGAGGAAAACGAAGCCAGCCACACGGTTGATGACCGCAGGTGTGATATGACGGGCCAGGGCCAGCCCGATGGTCACTTCCACCAGTACACATAATGTTAACGCCAGGGCACTGGCAAAGAAAATAGTCCAGCGTTTATCCGGTTTATTACTGGTAAATAAGAGTACCGCCAACTGGGTCTTATCCCCCAATTCACAGAGAATAATAATGATATAAGTGGTCAACCAGGTCAGAAACTTTATGCTCACAACTTCACCTTCCTCTTTAAGTGATAGCGATGTTTCCAATTACCCCGAATACCAGCAGAACGCCCAGGGTAAGAAAAACCACCGCTGAAATCATCTTGATGGTTTCCGGCTTTAAAAATCTGGCTATAGATGAACCGATGATAACCTCAATAAATGAAGTGCAGATTAAAGCCGTGGCCGATCCCAAGGCCACCCAGAACACATATAGAGGCTTGGCGCTGGCCAGCAGCAAGGTGCTGATCTGGGTCTTATCCCCCATTTCAGATAGAAATACCAGCCCCAGAGTAGAAAAAAACAAACGCCATTCCACTCTATCAAGCACATTTTTTAACAGCCTGCATCCCTCCTTCACGACACCGGGGCCCATAAATTTATGGGCTGCTTAACTTGTTAGCCCCGGCTTATCTATCCTATTCTGAGAGGCACGATGCTGTTACAAAAAAGCGAGGGACGTAAATTTTTGTATCCCCTAAGGAAACAAAATTACGTCCCTTTGCTTCTGCAGCCCTCATTGCTTGGTTTTAATCCATGAATATCTTCTTCCACAACAGTCAGTATCGCTGCAACCGCATAGTCTACACTTATTATTTCGGTATCCCACATAGCCCCACCTGAAGTACGCGGAATGAACCCATATTTATATTTCAGCCTCGAGATCAATCAAAATTTCCTTGTCTATTATTAAAATTGGTGATATAGAATCATTATTTGTTTAATTGACTATATTTTGTCGAGACCGCCCGGGCTGTGATTAAGCGCCGGTACAACGCCTGGTGCAGTTCGGCGATGTGATCCCAGTCAAATTTTTGCCCCAATTGCCTGCAGCGCTCTGAAATGCTTTGATGGGTCTCAGGATCGAGCAGCTCGCCAATGTATTGAATATATTCCTCAACCTTGCCGGCAAAATAAATATTATATCCATGAATCAAATCGTCCGGAGTCTCGGCGGAACTGGTGGTTATCACCGGCACTCCGTTGACCAGGGCTGCTAAGAGCGATCCCCGCCTATAGCTGGCCCCATCACTGAACGGCAATATACAAACCAGGGACTCGTACAACAGACGGGCCACCTCTTCAGGAGAACTCCCCAGGACCCATTCGATATTTAAATCCCGGGCGTCTTTTCTGAGACATTCGAAATAGGGCAGATAAGCGGGATGAACATTGCCCACTATGCGGAATCTGAGCTGTGGCCCGAATGTAAGCCTGGACTGGCGGGCAACCTCGATAAATGTATCGATGCCTTTGTTGGGATAGATCAGGCCAAAATGGGTACAGACAGGCAACGAACTTGTGCCGGCAGTCACAGCCGCCCGGGGTATATTGCTCGCTATGGGGATCACGCTTATCTTATCTCTCAGGGGATAAAACCAGACTCTACGGAGGTAGCCGGCTTGGGCGGAGGTGGTGGTGAGAATATGCACACAGAAATTGAAGGCCAACAGGCTGATCCGTCTCAAGATGTGGGCTTTCTTAGATTCATGCACGGTCACTATTACGTTGCGGCCTTTTAGTCTGCCATATACCGCTGCCGCATGCGGACCGAGCCGATGCCCAAAACCAATGGTCGGGTACTGAAAATGAATGATATCGGGCTGGAAATCAGCGATGGCGTGCCGCAAGGCGGTTATGGCACACAGCGGCGACCAGGAAGACGCTCTTTGCTCTAAGACAGCCGGACCTGGAACAGGCGTCGGCGAGGTGTCTGTCGAACAGAGCACCATTACCTCTACAGCCTGTTTTTCAAGTGCTTGCACCAAATTATAAGTATAGTCTCCTACCCCGCAAACATCCGGCGGGTAGGAGCCGCTGATCATCAGCACTTTCAACGCTGTTCACCTCGCCCGCTGCCATTGTGTCCCTTTTAAGCTTTCCAGTCGCTTAAGTCTTGGTGCAGTAAGCTTTCCAGCATCTCAATCTCCCCCAAGAAATCCGCGCCAGCATAGCCGGCAAGCCGAAGCAAAAAAACAGGCTCACCGCCCCTTCGGTCCGGGGCTCTCCCCTGCCTCTTCTAATCAAAAATGGATAAATCAATCTGCTCGAACATCTGGCGGTAGCCTTCTTTGTCGGGATGCCCGCCGTCAAGCAGGAGCAGTTCGGTTTTTACCCCGCCGTCCTGATCATAAAAGGCCTGGTGAAACGGGATCAAAGCGATATTGTTTGCGCGGGCGTAATCGGCCATCCATTCACGTATCCTGATCAAGAGCACTTCCCAGAAGGGATCGTCCACCGCGGTGGGTGTGCCCAGAATAACCTTGATGCCGTTGGCTTGAGCGGTTGCCGCCATTTCGCGGATATTCCAGGTTATGCGGTCAAAGGATTCCCCGCAGAACACATCATTTATGCCCCCGGAAATTACCACATGAGTGGGCCGGCAGTTCAAAACCGCCCTGTCAAAACGCCTCAGCATGTCGCCGGTGGTATTGCCGTTCATGCCCTTGTTTATCAGCTCGGCATCCAGCACCAGCTCCAACCTGTTTACCCAGGACTCGGAGGGTCCCCAGGGAAAGCCCCAGGTTATGCTGTCCCCCAAAAATACTATCTTTTTGCGCTGTGTCGTCAAGATCTTCACCTCAATTTCGGGAGAGAAATGGGGCAACAGCGCCGCCCCGGTTAAGGTCAGTCATAGCTACTGCTGGGTCAAAGTTTCCAGCCTTCTGATAACATCATTGAGCTGATTCAGGCTTTCCCCATATCCGGCCCAATCCCCGGTCTGCAGCTTTTGCTGGGCCTGATTATAGAACTCCCGGGCTTGCGCCGCCAGGCTTTGCACCGTATCCTGACCGGCCGGCGGCTGTTCGCTGGGCGTGGCAGGCGTACCCGGCTGCTGGACTTGATCCCCGAAAAGTCTGACCAGGGCCTGATCCAGGCTGGGCTCCATCACTATGCTGTTGCCAAAGGCCACCACCACACGTTTTAGCTCAGGCAATTGGCTGTTCTCAGCCTGCAAATAAATCGGTTCCACATACAGCACGGCATTATCGAAGGGGATGACGATGAGATTGCCGCGATATACCCTGGAGCCGCTTTGATTCCACAAGGTCAGCTGCTGCGAAATCACGGTATCCTGGGTTATTCGCGCCTCTATCTGCTCGGGGCCGAAAATGGTCTCCTGCTTATTGAACTCGTAGACCAGAAGATTACCATAATTATCGCCGTCCATACGGGCTGCCATCCAGCCGATCATATTGGGCCGATTCTTGGGGGTAAAAGGCATCATCAACACATATTCAGGCTTTTCCTCATCGGGGAAGCGCATGATGATATAATAGGGCTCCATATCCACCTGCTGATCGCCCACGACTTCCTTGGGGATCAGCCAGGGATCTTCTTTGTTATAGAACACATTGGGGTCCAACATATGAAAGTTGCGATACATGGCCGCCTGGGCCTTAAACAGGTCTTCCGGGTAGCGCAGATGGCTCTTGAGCCCGGCAGGCATCGCCTCCAGGGGTTGATAAACACCCGGGAATATGGCGGCATAGGTCTTGATAATGGGATCCTCGGCATCAGCGATATAGAAGCGCGTTTCGCCGCTATAGGCGTCAATGGTCACCTTGACGGCATTGCGGATATAGTTGTTGCCATTGCCCCCTGGATAGGGTTCTGAATAGGGATAGTAATTGGTGGCGGTATACGCGTCGATAATCCAATACAATCTGCCGTCATCATTCAAGACTATATAGGGATCATGGTCATACTGCAGGTAAGGGGCGACGGCGCGCACCCTCTGATCGATCTGCCGCCCCATCAATACCTGGCTGTCGCTGACGATATCGCTGGACAGCAGCATCTTATAGTCTTTCATGACCCAGCTCAAGAGCAGGCGGCGGGGATAGGAACCGATTTTGATGCCGTCCTGCCCTTCATAGGTAGAAAAGATATTTTTATCTCCCATGGGATAATCAAATTCCGGTTGTTTAGTGTTCACTATTACCGTGTTATTGGTGCGCTCCCCGAAATAGATCTCCGGGCGGGTGACGGTAATGCCTTCTGCGGTGCGCGGCGGAATATCCTGAATAAGGAATTGCGGGAAGCCTTCCTGCGCGATTTCAGTGACCGGGCTCATCAGCAGCCCATAACCATGGGTGTACATCAGTGTCTGGTTAACCCAGGTCTTAGCATCCTCCGAAAGCTGGGCCTGGTCGATCTCCCGGACCGACACCATCACCTGGCGATACTCGCCGTTAATAGTGTAGCGATCCACATCCACATCATGGAATACATAATAGCCTCTCAACTGCTGCAAATTCTGATAAGTGATCATCAAGGGCTGCCAGTCCCATATGCGTATATTGGAGATAATACCCTGGTCCTCGGCGTTGTTGATATCCAGGGTATAAGTGTTGGTAAAAGGTTTGATTTTCGCTCTGTCAAGCGCGTAAGCATTACGGGTACCCTGGATAGCATTTTGAATATACGGAGTTTCACGGTTGAATTCGTTGGGCTGCACCACCAGTTTTTGAATAATGGATGGATAGATGCTGCCCATCACCACAGAAATGACCAGCCAGGCGCCCAGGCTTATCAGAATCCAGTTCACTTTTCTGATCCATAGATTGGCCAGAATAATCAGGCCCACAATAAGGGAAATAATCATTAAAGCTTGATAGGCCGGCAGGGTGGCGTGAACATCCGTATAGGTGGCTCCCCAAACGATCCCGGAGGGTGAGAACAGGACTCCGTAGGCATCGAGCCGATACCCCCAGGCCTTCAGCAGCAAAATCAAAGCGATCAAAACGGCCAGGTGGCTCTTGGCGGTGGTGAACTGCCGCCAGTCTCCCAACAGGAGATCGGCGGAGGCGTTGATAACGTAAATTACACCAACCATTATGATGGTCAAAACCAGGGTGAGCATCAGAATGGCATAAACATCATGGTATAAACTGAGATTGAAAAAATAGAAACTCAGGTCTTTGTTAAAAATAGGATCCGCCAGGCCTACCGGGACGCGGTGGAGAAACTGCTGCACGGGAAGCCATTTTCCGCTGCCGGAGGCACTGACCAGCAAGGCGCCGAAAACGCTCAGGCCCAGGAAAAACCATTTTGCCATGGGGCCGCTTAAAAAGTCCCGCCAGGGCGACAAGGGGATCTGATCCAAATAGATAATATCCCGGCCGTCTTCGGTGTTGTCAGGACGTTCCGTCTCCCTCAGGTGGCGACGGGTAATCTGCAGGTTGATAAAAAAGAATACAAACGACATTACAAACAGAATCAGATACAATCCCACTTGATTGGATATCATGGTGATAAACACACCGGCATAATTAATGGAATCGAACCACAGCCACTGTACATAAAGCCCTGCCAGGGCAGATAATACTCCCAGTACAATCAGCAGCAGGAATAGTTTAGTGCTGCTCTTCATAGAGCGCATTAGGCCTTCCCCCTTTCGGTCACCTCAACGACAATCTTTCTTTATTATATCTTGTCTCAATATATAAAAAACCCCTGTACTAGTTAAACTCTCCCACATATCATGGATGCAGTAGCCGGGGCCCGCATATCAACAATCAGTCAAAAACCCGCAGGACTTCATAGGCGGTATCCCGCAATGCCGGGGTGCGCCCCGCCTGGTGAATCAGTTCCAGCATACTGTCCAGCTGCATCATATAATTTACGCCGGCCATTGAGGCCATATTCTCATCCAGCATCAAACTGCCCAGGTCATCGGCGCCGAAGCCGAGCGTATTTGGCCCCACCGGTTCGCCATGGGCGAAGCAATAACCCTGTATATGATCGAAATTGTCCAAATACAGGCGGGATAAGGCCAGAAATCTCAGGTAATCAGAAGACGACAGCTTTTCCCCCTGCAGCTCATTGCTGCCAGGTTGATAGGTCCAGGCAATAAAAGCCCTGAATCCCCGAGTTTCATCCTGTAAATTCCGAATCTCGCGCAAATGGGCCAGGCGCTGCTCCGGGTTTTCCACGGTGCCCATCATCATTGTAGCAGTGCTTTTAATGCCCAGCCGGTGGGCTGTGCGCATTACCTCCAGCCAGGCCGCGGTATTGATCTTGTTGGGGCTGATCTGGCTTCTAACCGCATCGTGCAATATATCCGCACCGCCCCCGGGTATGGAGTCCAGGCCTGCTTTCTTTAACCTCAGGAGCGCATCTGCAACGGTCAAACCGGAGTTTTGCGCAATGAACGCCACCTCCGGCGGGGTCAAGGAATGTATGGTCAGGCCGTAACGGCCTTTGATTTCCTTAAACATGTCCTCAAAAAACTCGATTTTTAGATCCTCGTTCAACCCCCCCTGCAAAACCACTTGAGTTGCGCCAATTTCCATGGCCTCCATCACTTTGCCGAACAAGGTAGCCTTATCGATGACATAGGCGTCACAGTCGCTTTTACTGCGGTAAAAAGTGCAAAACTTACATTTGCAGGAACATATGTTGGTGTAATTGATTTTCCTGTCAATGATGAAGGTGATGAGGTCGTCTTGAAATATCCTGTCCCTGGCCTGGCAGGCGGCCTGACCGATAGCATCCAGGTCCCCATGTTCAAAAATAAAGGTAAATTCCTCGTCGGTCATGCGTCGTCCCGCAGCCACTTCGCTCAAAATACTCTTGCTGTCCAAGGCCACACCGTCTTTCCTACTATACTCCGGGTATTAAGTTGATGATATTTTCAGGTTGAATTGTTTTAAGACATTAAATCAATCCTAAAAATAGACCTCCCTGATCCCGGCCGGCATACTTTGACAAATCCTGGCTAAAATCAGGGTTTTGCAGTGATTCTATTTTATTATCGCATGCGTTGTTTTCTATTTGAAGGTCTTTTCTTAAATGCGGCCGGGTCAAATTCCTCGACAAAAGTCAAAGCCCACTCCAGGCGACGTATAATCTCGTCCGTACTGCCCTGGCCGGTATAAATCAACGGCTGACAGCTGAACTTCTCAATAAAGACCCACAGCTCCAGAGCGGTTTCCTCCAGCTCTATCAAGCCTTGTTCGGCCTTGTCATTATCCCCGGCGTCCATCAATTCTTTCAGCTTCGTAATCTGTTGGCAAATCTCTTCCAGGGTTTCATTTATAATACCTGCGGGCAGGAAGTTAGTCATGCAAACAAAAACTCCTGATTATTGGTATTATATATTTCGTCATATTGAAAGAAACTTCCTTTTTGATGATGTCGAAAAATAAAAGGGGCAGCGTCCCTCAGAGCGGGGTTGAACTGCCCTGTTTCATGCCTAAAACAACTATCGTCAAAAGCTGGCGGCCGGGTCTACTTAATGCCCTTGGCGCCGCCTTTGCCCTTCATGGCCAGAATGTTGGTTTCATAGGAAAACACCAGATTATCCCGTTCCCGGGTGCGTTTCAAAGCCAGTTGGATCAATTCTTCGGTCAATTCCGTAAAGGATTTGCCGGAAGCCTCCCAGAGATAGAAAGAAAGCGACCCCGGGATGGTATTGATTTCATTTACATAGACCTGGTCCAAATCGGTGTCAATCAGAAAATCTATGCGCGATACCCCGCTGCAGTCCAGCACATGAAAGGTTTTAACCGCCAACTCCTGAATTAAAGCGGTTTTTTCCGCGGAAATGTTGGCTGGAAGCTGTCTGGCAGCGCCGCTCATGCCTTTGCCGCCTTCACTCATGTATTTGTCTTTGTAGCTCAAGATTTGCTCAGTGCTCACCGGTTCCTCACAAACCGAGGGGACCGCTTTCTCATAATCCCCCAGTACCGAGCAGTTTATCTCCCTGAGGCTGACCACTTTGTGCTCCACGATGATGCGATTGGAGAAGCTCGAGGCCAGGTCCAGGGCATCCTCCAGTTCTTCCCGGTCGGCGGCCGTGGTTATACCCACACTGGAGCCGGAATTGGCCGGTTTCACTATTAGCGGGTAAGCCAGACGGGACTCGATCTCCTCATAGATGCCGGCCGGGTCCGAAAACCAGCGCTTGGAATAAAACCATACATAGTCCAAAACCGGCAAACCGGCCTCTTTCAAGACCATGCGCATAGCGATCTTATCCATGCCCAGGGCTGATGATAAAACATTACAGCCCGCATAAGGAAGATCCAGCATCTCCAGATAACCCTGCAAGGTGCCATCCTCCACATTGGTGCCATGCACCACCGGCAGGGCTACGTCCAGCGTCCCCAGCCGGCCTTTGCGAAACATGCTGCCGGGGTATTCGGTGATCACTTTCTCTCCATTGTGGTTGCTGATCACAATCTGTTTGGATCGATTTAATAAACGATCCAGGTCCCTGTAATTCTGAATGTCAGTTAATGCCTCGCCGGTGTAAAATTGGCCCCGCTTAGTTATGTAAACCGGTACCACATTGTATTTATTGCGGTCAATGCTGTGGATTACCTGCAAGGCTGATATGATTGAAATCTCATGTTCAACCGACCTGCCTCCGAAAAAAACACCCACATTAATCTTCACCATTTCATCTCCTTTACTCGTTGTATGTATCGGGCAGATCGTTCTCGAATAAGACCACACTGCCCGGTCTGGCGATAAGGCTTAGGTGTTGTAAGGCCTGGTTTAAGTTCCGGGCCACAAGATACTGATCAGGCGGATAATGGGCCTCCTTAAAGGCTTCTTGTATGGGCTGGGTCTGGCGCGGCCCCACCAGTATGACATAATCGCAAACTTCGGCCGCCGCCCGGCCAAACTCGAAATTCAGCTCATATTCCCTGCTCCCCAGTTCCACCATACCCGGGGTTATCATTATCTTGAAGCTCCCTTCCATTTTTGAAAGAACCTCCAAAGCCATTTTAGAGCCCACCGGATTGGAATTGAAGGCGTCATCTATGATCAGATAATCCTTGCCGCGCTTCATCTCCAGGCGATGTTCAACCGGGGCCAGATTGCGGACTGCCAGGGCGATAGTTGCCATATCCATCCCCAACTCATAGGCAACCGCTGTAGCCGCCAGGATGTTATATATATTGTGTCTTCCCAGCAGACGGGTGCGGAATACCCCCTGCTGCCCCTTGCGGCTGCAGACGGTGAATACTGAACCCCGCGAATCATATTGGATGGACCCGGCCCGATAATCCAAGTCTTCTGATAATATACCATAGCGAACATAACGGATGCCCGGCACCGTCGGCAGGGAGCGGATGTTTTCATCATCCCAGTTGACAAAAGCGATGCCGCCTTCTCTTAGCGACTGAATAAGTTCGAACTTGGTGCGCTTGATGTTGGCCAGATCTTTAAAAGTTTCAAGGTGCTGCTCGCCAATTGAGGTTAAAATGCCCATAGAGGGATGGACCAGATCGCAGATCTCTTTTATGTCGCCTTTTTTGCGGGCTCCCATTTCCACAATATAGATCTCATCGGTCGATTTCAGCCTGGTACGGGTGGTGAGAATGACTCCCATGGTGGTATTGTAGCTCTCCGGGGTGGCCAGGACATTGAAACGCTCCGCCAGGATGCGGTTGAGGAAGTTCTTGGTGCTGGTCTTGCCGTAGCTGCCTGTGATCCCGATCACTTTCAGTGAGGAGTGATCGGCCAGAATCTGCTCGGCATCCTGGTAATACCAGAAATTAATGGCCTTCTCCAGGGGCCAGATCAATATATTGGCTAGCAGTACCAAGAGCCAGGTCAGGACGCTGACGATATACAGCACAGCCAGGGTCTCCAGATGAACTGCGGGGGTCCACAGGTTCTGAACCGCCCAGAAGCTCAAGGCTGCCACTAATATGGCGGCCAGAATCAACAGCCGCTTGAGCCGGCTGGTGTAAACCATTTTCTTTTTGGCCCCGGTCTGACGCTGGTTGTTATACAGGGCCACCGCAATCATCAAATAGATCAAGCCCCAGATAAAATAGGCCAGGGTGCTCTGCCGCGCCCACAGCAGCAAAACAGCCGCGAGAGGCAGCAAATCCGGCCAGCCCATCACCCGCTGCAGGTTGCTCATCACCCAGCGCAAGTAGCGCCCGCTGAAGTAACCGCTCAATTGCAAATAATGCGCCGCTTTATTGATTTTCAGAATGGTGTACAGCAGCCAGGGAACTAAAACGGCCGTGGCCAAAATGGTGCCGCTATGCATCTTTGCTCTCCATATCTTCCTTTAAAAACTGCCCGGTGATATGTAAAAAATCGGGGAGACGATCCAGGTAAGAGTAATGGCCGGCATTATCCAGCACAACCAGCCCCGCGTCGGCTATCAGCTGCTCCATCAAGCGCCCGTCCGCCACCGGCGTGGCAGTATCGTCCGCACCCCACATCAATAATGTAGGAACCTTGATCTGGGGCAGCATAGCAGTCAAGTCCTCATTTATCACCTTAACCAGGGTCTCACGCATCACCCCTCTGGCATTGCGGTAGTCTTCGGAGCCAGAGCGGTTTTTCAGTTCCTCCAGACGGCGGTGAAACAGGGGTTTAAGCCCGGGCAACTCCATGAAACGGCGGGCCATTTTATATGAATAGATCTTGAAGTAGTATTTCAAATCTCTCTGGGGTACGATGCCGGAACTATCCACCAGGATGAGTTTATGGATCGGCTGCTGCTGTGCGGCGAGAAAAATGGACACCTTGCCGCCAAAGGAATGACCCAGTAAAATGGGGCGTTCTATACCCTGGTTGTGCAGGAACCCTTTTACCAACGAGGCGTATTCGGCCATCCCCCACTTCCGGGGCGGTTGGTCGCTCAGGCCAAAACCCGGCAGATCCACAGAAAAGGTGCGAAAATAGCGTTCAAAATGCTTGTGCAAGGGGTTCATCAGCGACAAGTTGGCGCCCCAGCCATGAAGCAAAACCATATCCCGGCCTTGACCTGACACCTTGAAATGAACCTTCTGCCCGTTTACTTCAACAAACAATCAATTAACTCCTTAAAAAGCATCAAAACAGGATCAATCGCTCTGATAAAACATTATACAATTTTATTAATAACTATGTGCATATTTGTAATATCTGTCATTGACCTGCGGATTTAATTTATGCTCTTGAGATGGTTATATTGTCCCTCAAAACCGTAAAGGTAACCTTGTCCGGTTTTATTCTGCACATATTATACCTTTTTTTATGAGACAGTTGGGCTTATTTCCAATAATTTCAGGGGCGGGCTAAAGAAGGTGGTTTTCGGGCTTGAGGTATTTCCCTTGAATCGGGCGTAAACATGTGTTAGAATATGTCTTGCGACAAACGCAGGGGAGTAGCTCAATTGGCAGAGCATCGGTCTCCAAAACCGAGGGCTGGGGGTTCGATTCCTCTCTCCCCTGCCATTTATATGAAAAAATAGGGCTTTTTAAGCCCTATTATTTTTGTCTTTTACACGCGGTTAACCTCATTTATGACCCGATGTACAACCTCTTCAGCCGCCTGATCATTTACTTAGTATTTTTCTGCCTTAATGCAGGCCCCTACACAAGCTCCATCACATATAAAATTACCCTCGACTCCGCTGTTCAATTGCGCGGAATGTCTTCATAAAATCTCCATACTTTTAAATTATTATAAATCATACCCGACTACTTGTTTTTAAGATAAAGGAGGCATGAAACGGACGAATATCAGAGGTCTGACAATTGCCGGCAGCCCATTATGAAACCTATTTATCGATGAGGCCGGTAATAATCGTGGCCGCAACCGTAGCAATCGGCGGGTTGACCGGCTAATCCCACACAATATCCCAATAACAGGTTACTATCCATGGAAAGGAGGATCTTGTTACGATGAAGATTACCCGCAGACAGTTCTTAAAGGTAACTGGTGCCAGCGCAACAGCAATGGTCGCAGCGGATTTAGGCTTCGACCTAAAACCCACAGCCGCAGCAATCAGAACTCTGCGCATTAAGAATGTTAAAGGAGTTCCCACCATTTGCCCCTACTGTGGTTCAGGATGCGGTCTTCTAATTTATTCAGAACGGGATGCGGCTGGCAATTTTGTGAAACTACTCAGCGTTGAGGGAGATCCGGATAATCCCATCAATCGCGGTAATGCCTGTGCCAAAGGTTCAGCTTTGTTTAACCTGAGGGAAATCTATGATGAAACAACCCACAAACAGGTTCCCAACCCCAAGCGTGCTACCAAACCTCTATACCGCGCACCTGGAAGCGAAAAGTGGGAAGAAAAAGATTGGGCATGGACGATTGATAGAATTGCTGAGAAGATCAAGGAAACCCGGGACAGCAGCTTCATCCATAAAGAGAAAATAGCCAATGGCAGCGAAATTATCGTTAATCGTACCGAAAAAATTGCCTCCATAGGCGGATCGGCTTTGGATAATGAAGAAGCCTATCTGTGGAGCAAACTGGCGCGTTCCCTGGGTATGGTCTATCTTGAAACCCAGGCACGTATCTGACACTCCCCTTCGGTGGCAGGATTGTCGCCAGCATTTGGCCGGGGTGTCATGACCAACCACATGGGCGACCTGAAAAATTCTGATGTGGCTCTGATTATGGGCAGCAACATGGCTGAAAACCACCCCATCGGTATAAAATGGCTGGCTGAAGGCCGGAAGTTGCGGGGTACAAAGATTATTCATGTTGATCCGCGTTATACCCGTACCTCAGTTTTAGCCGACCTCTACGCCCCTATACGCCCGGGAACCGATATAGCGTTCCTGAGCGGCATGCTCAACTATATCATCCAGAATAACCTCTATCATAAAGAATATGTAACCGCATACACGAATGCTTCTTATCTTATTGCCGATGGATATGATTTTAAAGACGGTCTCTTCAGTGGGTATGACGCGGCTAAACGCAGTTATAACAATGCCACCTGGGACTATCAGTATGATGCCGACGGCACTACTATTTTGAAAGATGCTAC
The DNA here is from genome assembly GCF_002316705.1 of Syntrophomonas sp. UBA1041. NCBI lineage: Bacteria > Bacillati > Bacillota > Clostridia > Eubacteriales > Syntrophomonadaceae > Syntrophomonas > Syntrophomonas sp. UBA1041. The sequence continues at coordinate 18,768 of NZ_DCEA01000083.1, read as the reverse complement.
TCTGGCTCATCCCCGGTGCGTGTTCCAACTCATGGCCAAACATTATTCTCGCTATGACATTGATACCGTAGTCAAGATCACCGGTACTCCCAAAGCCAAATACCTTGAAGTCTTAAAACTCTACTGCAGCACGGGGGCGCCTGACAAAGTGGGATGTGTCAACTATGCGATGGGAATTACTCAGCATACGGTAGGCAGCCAAAACGTGAAATCGTTTGCTAACCTCCAAATGCTGCTTGGCAACATGGGACGTCCCGGTGGAGGCATCAATGCTCTGCGGGGTGAAAACAATGTTCAGGGAGGAACCGATATGGCCTTATTGTTCCATATTATTCCCGGTTATATCGACAGCCCCATGAACACTGCAGCCAACAAAGATCTACTCTCTTTTTTGAAAACAGTGACTCCCGGCGCTGCCAGGCTTCCTGCCGCAACAATGGAGGAATTCCGGGCCGCTGTTAAAGCTGGTATTCCTAATTCAGGATTCAAAATTAATACTTCGAAGTGGGTAGTCAGCATGCTTAAGGCCTGGTATGGAGAGGCATGCAAAGCTGAAAATGATTTTGCCTACCACTATTTGCCCAAACGCGACGAAAAGAAAAACTATTCCCATATCGCCCTGTTTGAAGCCATGAACAAAGGTGAAATAGACGGTTTGTTCGTTATGGGTTCCAACCCGGTGGTGGGCGGACCCAATGCCAATAAAGAGCAAACTGGCTTAAGCAAGTTGAAATGGATGGTCAGCGTTGACCTGTGGGTAAATGAAACGTCTGAATTCTGGAGCTATAAGGCCTGGGAAAGACCTCATGGCGGTAATTTCCATATGGACAAAATAGCGCCCCAGGACACCGCTACCGAAGTTTTCTTCCTGCCCGCCTGTGCCGTCTATGAAAAAGAAGGTACGGCCGCTTCCACCAGCCGTTGGGTACAATACCGCTGGAAAGGCGCAGAACCTCTGGGTGAGTCCAAGTCAGACCTGTGGATGATTGACAAAATAGCCCAGAAAGTCAAAGAACTTTACAAGAGCAGCACCCGGGCAGAAGACGAACCCATTATAAATATGACCTGGGAATACGGCCATGGTGAAGAACCTGAGCCTATCCAAGTAGGCCTCGAAATCAATGGTTATACTGTAGCTGATGGTAAACCGATTGATGGTTTTGCTAAATTGGCCGATGACGGCAGCACTGCTTCCGGCAACTGGGTTTACTGTGGTCAGATGACCAATAAACCAGATGGATCACTATTATATAAACCGCAGAAACGTGATAACAAAGACAATTCCGCCACAGGACTGGGCCTCTTTTCTAATTGGGCCTGGTGTTGGCCGGTAAACCGGAGAATAGTATACAACCGCTGTTCCATTCAACCAGACGGTGTTACCCCCTGGCCGGGTGATGATGAACGCGTTTTGATTCGCTGGGATGCAACCAAGATTTCCGATCCATTAAAACCTGAAATAGTAGGCAGCTGGGTCGGTGATGACGTTCCCGATTGTACCAAGACCGCTCCCCCTGATAAAGCGGTTCCATTCCTGATGAGACCAGAAGGAACGGGGTGTTTGTTTGCCACCAGGGGATCTTTCAAGGATGGTCCCTTCCCTGAGCATTACGAACCCTGGGAAAGTCCAGTTGACAACTTAATGAGTAGTCAATCCCTTAACCCGGCCGCCAAGGTTTGGGAACCTGATAAACTGGGGACGACCGATAAATATCCATTTATCGCTACTACCTACCGGGTTGTAGAACACTGGCAAACTGGTGCACTGACCCGCAACCTGCCCTGGCTGGCTGAAGTGATGCCGAGCATGTTTGTAGAAATCAGCGAGGAATTAGCCCGCTTAAAGGGCATTAAAAGCGGTGATAAGGTTATGGTTGCGTCTACCCGTGGCGATATTGAAGCTGTAGCCTGCGTTACCAAGCGCATAAAACCGTTCATAGTTAACGGTAAGGAAATGCATATGGTAGGAGCTCTCTGGCACTTTGGCTTCAAGGGTTATGTAACCGGAGATCCGGCCAATCGTTTGACTCCGCATATAGGCGATGCCAACACTATGATACCCGAGTACAAAGCCTACCTCTGCGATATAAGGAGGGCTTAGATATGGCAAGATTAATGACTAATTTATACGATGTCAGTAAATGTACAGCCTGCCGTGGCTGTGTAATTGCCTGTAAAGATACCAATCAATTATCCGTCAACGAAATTGGTAAATTTAAGGGAAGTTACCAGACCATAGAGGATCTGAACGGCAACACCTATACCATAATGCGTTTTAATGAGCATGATGACCCGGTGGATGGGGTGCGTTGGAACTTCTTGAAGTGGCAGTGCATGCATTGTATCGATCCTGTATGCGTAAAGGTGTGTCCTAAAAAAGCCCTTTCAAAACTTGAATGGGGCGCCACTATTCAAGATCCGGACAAGTGTATCGGTTGCCAGTATTGTTCCTATGCATGCCCCTTTGGAGTACCCAAGTATCGGAAAACTACAGATACCATTACCAAGTGCACCCTGTGTTATGAGAGAGTGGCGGAGGGTCTAAAGCCAGCCTGCACCAGAACCTGTCCGAGCGGGGCCTTGACTTTTGGCTACCGGGATGAATTGTTGGTTGTAGCCGAAGAAAGAGCCAGGTACCTGCGAGCCAACGGCTTCCCCCGGGCTACCGTTTACGGAAAAGTAGAACTGGGCACAGGCACCAACAAATTATATGTTTTGACTGATACACCGGATAAATTTGATTTACCGGTTGACCCCAAAGTATCGACCAGCACTTGGGTATGGCAGGATTGGGTCCAGCCCTATGCCGGCTGGCTCATTCCCATCGCCTTGGCGGGTTCTACAATCAGTTTTGTAACCACCCGGTTAATGGCCAACAAAAATGGAGACCACCAGGAAGGAGGTCATGAGTAATGCAATGGATTCCCAAATATCGCGACGATGTGCCACGCGTAGAAAGGTTTAATGCCGTGGCTCGTATCACCCACTGGGGTCATACCGTGACCTTTTTGCTCTGTCTTTTTACCGGACTGGCCTTATTCCTGGGTGGTATAGACTGGTTGGCGGCTATTTTCGGCGGTTACCGTGGGGCCGGATTGGTGCACCGAATTGCAGCCGTTGGTATGACCATCATGCTAATCTTTGGCGCTACCTTTGGTTTTAAAGGCTTGATCGCCTGGATCAAGGACATTCTTCGTTTTGGCATTAACGACCTTAAGTTTATTCTTATTTTCCCCTTGGAGTTCCTGGGCTTCCCGGTTAAAGTTCCTCCTCAGACCAGATTCAATGGCGGTGAAAAGGGCAACTCGGTAATCACTCCGACCATGGTTGTACTGCTGGTATTGAGCGGCTATATCATGTGGTTTCCATCCATATTCCCGGTTTGGCTGGTGAAACTTTCTTACCCCGTTCATGATCTAGCTATGATTTTCTCCACCGTAATGGTATGCATGCATGGTTATCTGGGTTCCTTCCATCCTGGATCAGGCGAGTCCTTCTGGGGTATGTGGAAAGGCACTGTTAGAGCAGATTGGGCCAAACATCACCATGCCATCTGGTATGATGAGACTTATGGGGACAAAATAAAAGCTGAGCAATAACAGATTCAATCGGGCAGGAGGGGGTGACTGACCTCTCTCCCCTGCCACTAAGCCTGATATTCGGGAGTTCTTGCCGGGCTCCCGTTAATTATTTTCATTTCTAACATTAATAATCAAAGCAAACGCGATTGTGCCATAGGCCACAAAACTGCGGAAATATTCCCCCAGTGCCGCATTATGAAATAAATTCTGTCCGGCCTGGGGCGAAACGATAAACAGAGTATGGAATAGAAATACCCCCACCAGAGCATGCCTGATTTTGGCATGCTTTATACTGGCCCCACCGGCCAGGAGAGCCGCACAGGAGATGATATCGTTGGTCAGATGGGCGGTATAGACATCAAACATGCCGATGTTCTGTAAATATGCCAGTTGGCCCAGGGCTGCCAGGACGGTGGAGAGGATGATCACTTTTATTCTTACTGCCTGGGTATTGATCCCCAGCACTTCACTGGTTTGGGTGCTGGAACCTATGGCTTTGACCTCCTGCCCGAAGCGGGTGTGCAAAATGTAAAATATCATGGCAGCAAATATAAGCACTACTAATATCATGAAAAAGGGTATTTCCAAATTGCCGATTTCAAACAGCCACAGCTTGTCGATGGTATTGCGGTACATACCCAGATCCACTGTGTTTCTTACTCCAATCCCCCGGGTAAGAATTATTTCCTCATTTAAAACCGGGATAACGCTTCCGAACCCCACTAAAAATATGAGCTGATAGACGCTATTGAACAAAAAACCGATAATGATAGTGGTGATCATTTCTTTCCCTTTTACCCGGTTCAAAATAACCCCGATCACATATCCCATCAAAACCGACATAAGCACACCGAGAATAATAGCCAGCAGTATCCCGGTCAAACCCTCAACTCGATAAGCGATCATGATCAATAATGCGGTTTGCATGGACATGGCCCCTACCGTAATGGCGAAATTGAGTCCCATGCCGGCCACCACCGGAATGATCAGTGATAAAACCAGGATCCCGTCGCGGATAAACCGGTTCAGCACCTGATTGAAGACAAAACTGCCGGTGAGGCCGGAAAATTGCCAGGCTAACAATGAAACCGCGATAAACACCATTGGCACCACATATTCGCTATTAAATATCGGGCTGCCTTCCCGCTTTCTCACTGGCTCGCCCCTCGTCTTTCTCTTATCAACAGGGCATACAGGATTATGCCATAGGTAATCATAGTCCTCAAAATTTCGGTGAGCTCCGGCACCAATATGGCATTGGCTATGGGCACGGTGAGCAGATAAATGGACTGCAGCAAATAAGCGCCCAATACGGCTTCGAAGATAAAGGTCTTTTTGCCGGTGCTGCCGCCGATCAATATGGCCGCTATGGCAGGGAAAGCCATCGACAGGGGTTCGTCGTAAAGCTGTATAAAACCATAGCTCTGGGCATAAACACAAATGCCAAAACCGGCGATAACAGTGGAAATAATGATGGCGATCAGACGGGTTTGGGCAATATTTATCCCCGATAACCTGGCGAATGATTCGTTTTCTCCCACGGCAATCGCAGCACGACCGGCTTTGGTCAAAAAGAACAGATACAAAAACACACAGACGAGCGCATAAAAGGCCAAGAGTCCGCAAGGTATTTCTATGCCGCTGACGGTTATAACCCCCAGGTCATCCAAAACATGATTAAAATAGTTTTCCAGACTAATTCTGGGTCTCAAGCCCTGACCGCCGATGGGATAAAGCATTTCCCGGTTTTTAAAGGGAACCAGGGTCCAAAAATAGTTCATCAAAGGTATAAAGGAAAAGCCGATGAATATGCCGGCGATTTCCTCCCGGCCCTTGACCCGGTTCAGGATCAAACCATAGATCCAGCCCAGGAGCATACAAAAAACCAGGCTGAACAGCAAGGCCATGCAAAAACCATAAAACCCGGTCATCCTGAAATTAACCGCCAGGCACATCCCCAGCAACCCGCCGATAATACCTACCGGCAGGCCGAAATTCATCCCCGCCCCCACATTCAGCATGGGTATGAGGGAAAGCACCAGGACCCCGTTCATCACCAGCTTGACTATGGATTGGTTCAGCAAAGCTGTCAAGTCCATCCGCAAGGCAGAAGCTATAACCACTAAAAGCAATAAAAAAAGGGAAATAATGATCTGCGGCAGCTTCAGCTTATAATGGCTCATATTCCGCACCTTCTTCACCGGACAAAGCCAGCCCGAACTCCACATCGGATGAATCAGAGGATAAGATTTTAAAGATTTTCCCCTCCACCATAACCGCAATCCGGTCGCATACCCGTTTCAATTCATCCAATTCACTCGACATGATAACGATGGTAGTATTTCTGGTGCGGTTGATCTCAATCAGCATATTCAGTATTTTTTCTTTGGCGGCGATATCGATGCCCCTGGTCGGCTCGGCCACAAACAATAATTGCGGATCGACGGTCAGGGCCCTGGCAACACAGACCTTCTGCTGGTTGCCGCCGCTCAGCTCTTTTACCTTTTGTTTAACCGAGCTGCACTTAATGTCAAAATCCTCGATCATTTTATTAACGTGCGACCGGCTTTTGTGGCGGTCGATAAATCCTAAAAAAGAACCGCAAGATTCCCTGATGAACATATTTTTCACCTGGTTGCCGGTAAAAACAATGTTGTGCTCCACTGACTGGTCGGCCATGATACCCAGCTCTTGTCTGTCATCGGGCAGTAAATACATGCCGTTCATGATATTCCCCCTGGCCTCCATCCTGGCTATTTTCTCATCTCGGTAAGACACTTCTCCATTTACCGGGTACATTCCCATCATTCCGTAACCCAATGCCAGTTTCCCATGGCCTGACAGGCTGGTTATACCCAATATTTCGCCCTCATACACATCGAGATCCAGGTCTCTGATGGCTTCGCCGGGCATTTCTACCGCAAACCGTTTAAATGTGATAATAGTTTTATTGCCAATCTCTCTTTTTTTTGCCGCTGCTTTTTCCACTAAATGTCCAATCATGTCCTTGGCCAGATTGTTTATCGAGATGCTTCCTTTTTCATACTGGGCCACAAGCCGGCCATCCCGCAAAACGCTGACTCTATCGCAGACATGCTGTATTTCTTCCAGGCGGTGAGAAATAAATAATATTCCGATATCACGGTCGGACATTTCCTTTAAGATCCCGATCAATTTCAAACCATCGCTGCCGCTAAGCACAGCTGTCGGCTCATCCAATATCAGCAGTTTCAAATCAGTGCGGTGGATTTCCCGGGCAATCTCCACAAATTGTTTCAGATTGCTGGTAAGATCAATGACTTTCAACCCCACATTCAGATCGATCCCCAGTTTGTTCAGGGTTCGCTGGGCGCCGGCATCATCTTTCTTGCGGTCGATAAAAGAAAAGGACTGGCCAAACAGCCGCTTGGTGAAGGGCATGGTATTTTCACGACCCAGCTTGATATTCTCCGCTACTGTCATATCAGGAATCAAGGCGAATTCCTGGTGGATCATTCCGATCCCCTGTTGGATCGCATGGCCGCAATTTTTGAAAGCTGCTCTTTTACCACAAAAATAAATCTCGCCTTCATATCCGCCGCTTGCCTCTATAATCGGATTACCGAACAAGATGTTCATCAGGGTCGTCTTACCGGAGCCGTTGGCCCCCACCAAGCCGTGTATTTCACCGGCCGGTATGGACAGATTGATATCGCTCAAAGCCGGAATCCCATTATAGCTTTTATTCAGATGTTTAATCTCCAGCATGTTTGTCATTGTTATCCCATGTGCATTGATAATTTTTCAGTGAGCATCAAGGCCGATATGGAAAAAGAACACAGGCTGTCGTTATAAAATATACGACAGCCTGCATTTTTTTCAATTTGCGCTTAATAGAGAATGGTCTTCATAATCATTACAAAGTAATTAGGATACTCCGCGCCGTCTTCCGTGGCTTTAAACTTGCTGAAACTCACTTCGCTGCCGGCGACTTCTTTGGCGTATTGGTTCAGAGCATCAACATCTTTGTAATTAAAGTTGGGTTCTTCTATCATTTTCTTAGCCAGTTCAACTCCGAACTCCGGCATGAATACCGTTGCCGGCATGGGCCATCCGCCCAGTCTGCCTGTCATTCCGGCAGCAGCGGCTTTTTCCGATATCATACCGTTTACTTTAGCGAAATCCCAGGCATCTTCCTCCGAAATCTGCAAGCCTAAAACGGTTGGGTAGGCCTGAAGAGGAGTCGGGCAGCATTGCTCCACGACCATAAATTTTAATTTGAAGGCTTCGTCAATGATCACATCGTACATGGGACAATTTGAACCAAATATAACGGTATCCGGTCCATATTTGTCGATCTGCCGGGGAACATCTTCCCGCAGGAATTGCAGCATGGGCCCGGTTCCATCCCCGGTCTGGGGATCAGGAGTGACCACCTCGACCCACTGCATCCCCAGTTCTTTACATGTCTTCTCCATGGAATCTTTCCTCTGGGAAATCACTTCTTTAGCTAAATGAGTGGGGAATGAATAGTGAATCATCGTTTTGGCACCCATTTCGTGCCCTTTTTGCGCAATAGCAACGCCTCTCCTCACCCAGTCGGTGTCAAGGTTGACATCCACGTACTTGGACATCAAGGCCGGGTCATCCCAGATGGGAGCAGTCATGGTTATGATCTCAGGCCTTTTCTCTTCCACCTTCTGCAGGGCCGGCAGTAATCCGGCCTGCCCGGATATCACAATGATGGCTTTCATTTTGGGATCATCGGCCAGTGAGGTGATCTGGCTCAATCCGGTTTCAATCTCGGTGGAGAAATTCTCTGGCAAGGTAATGTGTTTGACTATATCGGGGTATTTTTTGGCCATCACATCGGCAGCCCTGAACTCATCTTCGCTGGTGGATAATGTTGGAGTAACCACGCCGATTTTGTAATCGTTTGTTTGTTCTTTAACAGTTGTAGTGCTTGCATTGCTACAACCCGCCACCAAAGTGGCCATTATTAGAATCATTAATAACAAAGATATGTATTTTTTCAATTCTTTTCCCTCCCCAATGCTTCCTTTGAACGGCTACTTATATTTACTAAACCGCTATTTGTATTCATACCCCCTAATATCAATGTATAACGATTTGCTTCCAAATTTTTCGACATGATTATTTATGCTATGTTTTTGCTACTATTTCCATCACATTATATATTAGCAAATTTTATCTGTCTAATTACTTGCAGTTATACTTTATTAAGAGCTATGTAACCCAGCTGGCTTTTTGGTGCTTGAATTGAACCGAGGATATATAATGATAGCAAGGGGGGATGTACATGATATGTCAGGTTTGCCAACAGACCGCGACCCTAAAATGCCAGGGATGCGGAATGCCGTTGTGTAATGACTGTTGCTTTTATGACTTGTTTGGTCACGGCTGCGGATGTGTAGTTCCCGTTTATATGTGCCATAAATGTATAAATGACCCGCTGGAAAACCCCTATACAACAGGAGATATGTCTTTCAAGCTGCCTGGATAGTATGCCATTTTATTAGCACACTATCCGGCCTTGACGTCTTGGCGCCGCTATGCAGAAATAATATCTTTGCCTGGAAACAGATTATTCGCAGGCAGACACGGGACAGATAAATACCAGGATCAATGCCTTTTTAGAAATCCTGGCCTAGTCTATGACTCTATCGAAACAAGCTGGTAAATTTCTTGGGCACTTCAGTTTCGAAGCGCATCACCCGCCCGGATACGGGGTGTTTGAAGGCTAATATATGGGCATGCAATCCCAGCCGCCCGATAGGGTTGGTTGTAGAGCCATATTTTTTGTCACCAATGATGCTATGTCCCATATCTTTCAAATGAACCCGTATCTGATTCTTTCTCCCCGTCTCCAGCCGGATTTCCAACAGTGAGTATTTGGCATTGGTTTGCAGTACTCTATAATGGGTGACGGCTTCCAGTCCATCCCCTTCCCTGCCGCTGGAGTACATCAGCTTTGTCTTAGTTTCTTTTAACCAGGATTTTATAGTGCCTTGCTTATCACTGATCCCGCCCTCCACGACTGCAACATAGGCTCTATCGATCACAATTTCTTTCCATGAATCCTGCAACACATGCTTAATGCTTTCATTTCTGGCAAACATCATGACTCCGGAGGTATCCCGGTCCAAACGGTGAACAATGAAGATCCGCTCTTCCGGGTCAGCTTCACTTACATAGTCCCTTACTTGCCGATAGGCGGTGATCTCCTTTTCCTGGTCTGAAGCGATGGATAACAATCCGGCCGGCTTATCAATAACGATTATTTCCGAGTCTTGATATAGGATCTTTAAGCCTCTGTCCGACCCCTCATCCCTTATCAGCGACCAGTGAATCATTACTTCCTGCCCCACTTGCAGGAGATGGTTATAGCGAGAAATCACTTCTCCATCTACTTGAACCTGGCGGTGGGTTAATAGGGATTTAATATTGTTACGGGCTTGTGAAGGCATTTTTCCTATTAGAAACTCCATCAACTCCGCTGGCTCCGATACCTCCAATCGAGTTGGCGGTTTGCCTGGCTTTCCATGGCGGGAAGTCTTCATAGAGATCCTCCTCATTGTAATAGCAGTAAATCCATTATATAAAAATAAACCCGAGAGTCAAAACTCTCGGTCTTTCTTATCGTAGTGGTCCCGAAACCGGGGTCGAACCGGTACGGGGTTTGAGCCTCACGGGATTTTAAGTCCCGTGGGGCGGGCGGAGCTGAGCCCGGAAAAGCAACCGCAATCTAGGTAAGGGTGGTCTGTCTGGCAATAGTCTACTTAACCCTAAGCAGGAGGTAAGGGATAACAATTGCAGCATTTACTGGCCAGAGTATGCCGGCTTTGAAGGCAGGCAATATAATATTTGCTTACTCTTACAATTATTTTACATGGCCGGATATTTATATTTACCCAGGATCAATACTTCTATAACCATAATAGGCGAAAATATTATTAGTAGCTGAAACGTAAGCCGAGGACGCGGCAATGCCGGAGGGAGGAGAAGTATACGAAATACCTGATTTTTTTTAATTATCTGGTTCGTCACAAATGGTATGTCTTTCTAGAGTGCTGCCGGTATGGCATTCCCTTTTTGGGGATATTGCACGATATCAGCAAATTCCTCCCCGGTGAGTTTATTGCCTACGCAAACTATTATCAGAATCAGGTTAGCGGCCAATACCGCGGAAGTCAGGCTCTCGAACCCACATTGGCATGGCTCAAACACCAAAAACGGAATCGCCATCACTGGCAGTGGTGGATTCTGCATGGAGATGACAATAGTCCCAGGGTTCTCCCTATGCCTGAAAAATATGTTAAAGAAATGGTTGCTGACTGGCGGGGGGCTGGTCTTGCTCAGGGTCAAGCCGATACCTTGGCCTGGTATCATGCCAATAAACACAAAATAATCCTGCACCCCGCTACACGGAGTCAGGTTGAACAATTGCTTTATAATAGCAGAATAACGGATTCCCTGGACAGGATCAACGAATCGGCAGCAGCAGTCAATTGCAGGTATTATTTCCAGGGTTTATAAATAAGTTTTGTGTTTTGCTGTTATTGCGGCTTAACTTTTTTGACTTTGATTTCTTTTTCCCCATCCGGAATGTTATCGTATTGGGCCGGATCTGGGACTTAACCCGAATTTGAGATCTTCCGCATTACCGCGCTGTAATACCATATTGGTAATCATTTGCGCCAAAAATACCAAGACCCTGTCTCCATGTTCAAACCCAAAATGATCGTTGAAGGCTTTAAAACTATCCAAATCAAAGTAGAGAATCATAAATTCACGTTCATTAGTACTTAATTCATTCATGATGCGCTGGGTTATACAGCGATTGCCTGGCAGTCCGGTAAGTGGATTTGAATCCTTGGCCTGCTCCACCAAAACCTGCGGGGTAATATACTGGTTATAGTCTACGATTTCCCCTACGTTCTTCTGGGAGGAATATGGATTACTTCGATTTTCTGTGTAACAAAGCTGTATCAGGCTGCGCACCGCCACTGGGATCTCAGATCGCATGGGGCCTGGCCGGGTTAGGAAAAATCCCTGTCCGAATTCACAACCGCTATTGCTGAGGGCTCTTAACTCTTCAAATGTTTCTATTCCTTCGGCGATAATATGAGCGTTTATTTTTGAACAAAAGTCTATAAATGTTTCCATCAGAGCCCTTTTAATAGGTATCTTGTCAATGTCTCTCACCAGTGACATGTCAATTTTTACAAACTCCGGATTCAATTCAGCGATGGCCTGCAAGCTGGAATAACCGGCTCCAGCGTCATCGATGGCAATCAAGAATCCCAAACTGCGATAATAGCGGATAGTTTCGCGGAGTTCATCAAAGTTTTTAATTTCACTTCTTTCAGTCAACTCCAAGACAACACTACTGAAATCAATCCCACTTTTACGAAGAACCTCCTGGATATGAGCCTGACGATAGTTAACCGGATTCAGAACGACTGGATTAATGTTTAGAAACAGATAATTCTTTCCTAAATCATTTACCGCCCTGGTAATGGCAAGGCTGTTGCACAATTCCTCTAATTCCAGTAAGCATTTGTATTTATCGGCAGCGGAAAAAAGCTGTTTGGGATATTCATAAATGGTTCCCTCCGGCCCTCTTGACAAAGCTTCATATCCCTTGATGTCGCCTGTCTTCAATGAGACAATCGGCTGGTAAACACTTCTGATCTGTTGCTTGTTAATGATTTTTCGCATCAATTGCCAGTCTGAATGCTCTTTAGCATTAATATAATGCTTGGCCGCGAAGGAGGCCTCTTTCTGAGCTTGATAAACCAATGATTCAACATGGGCGCCACGTCGGTTCTGAATATCCGTATATCCAATATGCAGACTAAGACGTTTATGCAGTTCCAGGGATTCGATGGAATGATTGAGTTCTTCTTCATAGTAAGCCTTCATATTGATGTACTCTTGCTCGTAGCTGACCAGGTCAGGAGCATCAACAAAGATTAGGAAATCGTCCCCTCCCAGGCTGCACACCCCGAATTTTTGCCGGGGTCCGCCAAAACACACCGGTAAGTCACGCAAAGTGTTCGCTACTTTTCCCAGCACTTTATCACAGATGTCGCGGCCATATAAAGTTTCTATAGATTTAAAGTTCTCAATATCCAGATAGATAAGACCTAATTTTGTTTTGCTCAACTGGTACTCGATAATAGGAAACATGGTAACCATAGTTGGCAAATCGGTCACCCTGTCATTGGTATGCGGAGTCTGGGTATGATTGGGCGTAAAATAATTTAATACATGATTCATCTGTCTAATTAGGCCGGCCATACTGCTCCTTCTTCCTCCGAATTATGGGAAGCCACAATTTCGAATGGCTCTTCATTCGATAATAGTTGTTCAGTTTCAATGGTGGAGACTGAAGTCGTAGAACAAATCTTAATAGAATTCATAAATTCTTGTAATATCTGAGCCAGTTCAGCTAATCTCGCAGAATGCTCAAGTGTAGAAGCGGCGTAACTTTTTTGCTTTAAGGCGGCTTGCGTCATTTCGGAAATGCTGTTGTCAATAGTTAGCGACTCGGCCAAGATGGTTTCCGCTTCATCGCTGACTCTAATGGCAAGTGATAGTATCGACTTGATTGATTCAGCTACATTTTCAATGCCATTTTTGTTTCTAATGATATGTTGGTTGATTTGTTCAAAAGTCTGTCCACAATATGCGGCAGCCTCTGAACTGCTTATTACCTCCCCATACATCTGTTTGTAGATATTTCTGAGATCGGAAAATTCTTGAACCACCAGACTGATTATTTTGGCTGTCTGTATAGAAAAGTTTTGTGTTTCCAAAGAAAATTGAGTTACTTCTTCAGCCACCACTGCAAAGGCTTTTCCATACGCCCCCGCCCGGGCAGCTTCTATGGTTGCATTTAAGGCCAGCATTTTTGTATTGCCGGCAATGCCTTCAATAGATGTGTTGATGGACAAAGTTTGCTGCAGTTTTTCTTCCAATCGTTCAAATGCTCTTTCAATTAGTTTGGCGGAATCACAGATTCCATCCATTTTTTCGATTACCTCACCTATCGAGTTTCGCCCCTGTTCAGACATGCTTAGTACATCCTGGCTAATCTCCACTGATGTAAGATTGCGATGATTAATTTCATGCGCCGATTCCTTTAAACCACTAATAAGCTGCCGGGTGGCTTCCACAGAATCCATTTGTTTCTTAACGTTTTTGCTGACTTGAAACATGGTGGCGGTGACATGATCTGATTCTTGTTTGAGTTTTTGTGCGGTGCCGTCCAGTTCGCAGCTGCTGTTTTGCAGGGTCTTAACGGTTGCATTGATTTGAGATAAAAAATGCTGCAATGATTTGCGCATGCTGTCAAAACTATGGCCCAATTTGGAAAGTTCAAGCGGTATGCCATTTTGAGGAATGTAGCTGTCAAGCTGTCCTGACTCAATGCTTTGAACTGCATCCATCATGTCGTTAATCGGCTTGGTAATACTAATGATAATCCTCCATGCGGCGGCACAAGCAAAAAGTAGCGCAATTAAACCAATCATGAACATCATATTTCGCAAATCATAAACCGGCTTCAAGTACTCGTCTTGAGAAAGGGCCAGGGCAATGAGTTCTTTTCTCTCCAAGGAAAAAGCATAGGCTATGGTATAACGCTTTTGCTGGTAATTGGTGTCCATCAAGCCCGTCTTATTGGCAAGCATCTGCTCTAATTCCAGGCTGCTGGCAGGAAATTCTGTTAAGCTGCCGTAGGCTTTAATTCTTTGTCCGTTATCTCCAACAATAAATTGGCTGAGACCATAATTGCGCTCCTGATAGTTTGATCTTTGGTTTCCTAAAAAATATTAATGCCCATCAAGTTCTTAAGCCTCCTCTTGTCGACATAATTTGCCATGTTGTAGAAATTCTAACTTATGAAGGTAACATAATGGCTTTATTTGGGTTATTAGTTGGTAAACGTGAAGTAAAAAGAGTGTAAACAAGGGTGTCGGCAAGCAAACCAGATGAAGGGATAGGTTTGATCTTTGTATGCAAACCCATGGTCAATTCAGAGAGGTAAGAGGAATCGTACATTTATATTGACTAATATGTTAAATAATGGTGAAAAGGTGTAGTATTTAATGAGGTTGAAGCTGATTTTTGTTTAAAGGCGGGGTTATCAATATGGTTATTGATTCTTTTATTACATGGGACTTTTTGGGACAATTTATGGGCGTCGTTATTGCAACTATGCTTATAGTTCAATTCATTAAGGAAATACCGGGGATCAAGCGAATTTCTACAAAATACTTGACAGCGCTGGTTGCCTTTGCTACTTTGCTCTCCTATCAAATAGCAAACGGATCTTTCACTTGGCGCGGCTTATATCTGGTTTTTCTGAATGCAATATTCGTTACCATGACGGCAACCGGCGGTTACGACTTCGCACAAAGAAAAAAAGTAATCACTCCTACGTCTTCTCAAAAGGATGAGACTCCCAAAGAGTATGATACAGCAGCTACCGAGCCAATAAAAGCGATAAAATAGTATTAAGTCATAATACATAGTTTCAATCAGAACTGTATATTGGGGTGATAAGATCGGCACATATAAAAAACTCGTTCATGAAAAAACAGCTTTTTGGGGAGCTATAACCCAAATCTATAATAGCGCCAACAACTGCAGGTTTATTTACCATCCCTTTGGTACGTCCGGGGTTGTCTTTTAGCATCTGTGCGTATTCGAATGCTCTATTGGGGTTATTTTCCCAGAGTAAATCCCATGCCCTAACCAATCATAATCATTTTGGCTGGCTATTAATGTAGTATTACCATTAATAACATCGCCGGCTACACTCTTATCGCATCCATGAAATCCTATAATGAAATTAGGTAAAGAAGCATACATAGTCGAATACATCTTTACTTATATTCTTTCTTGAGCTTGCCGTTTTTATCATACATTCCAGTTGCTTGAAGAAATGAACTAGCTGCCGCTTTAGATTTACTAATTTTTTTCTGAAGCCCTTCATTTCTTTTGCTTGTTTCTGGGCGTCTTGAATAGTCAAAACTTGCTTTCCAGTCGCGGTCCTGTGGGTTGAATAAGTTCTTGACATACCTTAACACCTTCTATCAAATAGAATAAAGACCTGAATTTAATTTCATTATAGCATATGGTTTAATGACTCCTCTCATGGTCATTTTATTTGTCTGGTTGCTTCTTATCTTTGTCATCGGGGTTGCCAGAAAGCCCACTGGGCACAAGTTTGCCAAAATCGCGTAGGGGTACAGCAAAGGCTATGGCGCATAGACGAACCGGCCTGCTTGCGTCTTGAAGAAGATTATTTTCTTATACTGGTTACAAATGAATATCCCAGCAGGATGCCCCCCATATAGTAAAGGATCTCAGTTCCTCTAAAGACCATAGGAGCCGGAGTCATTGGCAGGACGAGAAAATAAAGTGCCGGGATTCCCAAGATGCACAACCTCATCCAATCAATCTTTACATGTTTCAAGGTGTTATTTTTTAAGCTCATATGGTCGAGTCCGAGCAATATCCCCAATATTACGGAGGTTGCAACAAAGGTGACACCGAAAGGTACAAAGTTGAAGGTATGACGATATATCGTCTGGAAATGGCCCATTAGTAGTGTCGATATAATAATCGTTATTGGAATTAATCCCAGCAGGAATATTCTTTTAAGGCTTTCCATGCGACTCCCCCCTTTCGCAAAGCAATTCGTGGTCGGTTCATCCTCCGCTTTAGCCCGGCTCACATCATCGGGGCTCATTTGCTGACTGAACCGTTCCAGATGTAGGTGTCGGCCTGTAGAGTTTCGCCGTTTTCCAGCTCTACATCTATCGTCTTCCTGGTCACCATAGTGCCCTCGTTCATAAAAAAGTCCATCTTGGCCAGGGTTTTTTCATCAATCTCATACACTTCACCCGCTACGATTTCTCCTTCTTCAGCAGTCATGCCATCCACGGCGCCGAAGATATATTTGTTATAGCCATTGGCAACCGCTTTGCCCAGAAGAGTCTTTCCTCCCAGATAATATTGGTTGTAACGGCGACCGGTCACAAAGCTGCCGTACACAAATATCTTAAGCATCTAAACACACTCCTGTCTTTTGTAGTTCCATCCCCTGATCTTGAGCCTGTATTGCAATAGCCTGAGACTCTCGGGACAATATTTACAATATTCCCTATTTGCTTCCAGTATCCTCCCGAAGCAATAGTTCAGAGACAGGATTCAGTAGTCTTAAACGGCTCGCATGAAAAAAGCAGGGATGCAGAAGGCGGAGACATTTATTTCCGGACAATACTATGCCGCAACAGCTGGGTACATTTAGGTAGATTCGCAAGAAGCGGGAAGACATTCTGCTTCCCATATCACGCTGCCGCAGGTGTAGAAATAACAGCTGTTTCAAATTCGAATATCTCAATTGCATAACGCGCCATACGCAGGTCTTTAACCCCTATTCCCACTCCGACCAAACGGGCTAATCTGCGTATGATCCCATGTCGATGCCGGTATCCATATATCCACCGAAACCGCTATCTACGGCGTTTTGCTCCTCTCTGCCGGTCTGCTCTATCCTGATCATGAGGATCCTCATTAGCCTAAAGGCTAATTTGTTGGTATAATTAAATAACAACGTGTAGTCTCGATGACGTAAATCCTGTTGTCGAGTCTATTTTTTTTCCGCAACTCATATCTAATGATGCTGTTTGAACAACGCAGCAAGGGAGAAATGTTTATGTTCAAAGTGAATGATTATGTGGTCTACGGTTTAACCGGAGTATGCCAGATTATTGATATTGAAAAAGTCAAGGATACCAACAACGATCAAACCGATTACTATGTATTGCGCCCTGTATATGACAATATAAACAATATGATTATTAAGACCCCGCTGAATAACCCCAAAATTTTGATAAGAAAAGTCATCACCAAGCAAGAGGCTGCAGCATTGATGGCCAAGATGACGCAAAAAGAACCCGTCTGGATAGAGGATAACCGGGAAAGAAGCTTGCATTTTAAAACCATTCTTAAAACCGGAAATTGCGAAGAACTGATAGGACTTATCAAAACGCTATATCATGAGAAAGAAGCCAGATCTGTTGAAGGCAAAAACATAACCAGTACAGATGAACAGATAATGAAAACTGCTGAAAAGCAATTACATGAGGAATTGGCAGTGGCGTTGGACCTTTCACCCGACGAGGTCGTCGCTTATATTCTCGAACACCTCTCTTCATAAGTGTAAAAACGCCCTGCTGTAAAATCCTTCATGTGAGCCCTATCCTTCACATATTATAACAACTGGTAATCAAAAACCTTGAGGATAATATTATTATAAGGGAGTTAAAGAATCATGGTTTTTTATTCCTTGATAGCTTTAACCTGTCCAAATTGGCCATATATAGCTAGAGAGAAAATGCGAGTATCTGAAGAGTGATAAGGGGCAAGAGGATGAGTAAACAGAGGGAAAGACTATTTGCCGCCCAGGTGGAAATCAAGTAGAAAACCCAGGGCGATCCCCAGGGATTTAGCCAACCTCCTTCAGCAAAGCACATGTTGAAGAGAGTATTAAAAGCGCTTAGATTGAATTAAGCCGTTAACAAATTTTAACTAACAAATGTTAACGGCTTAAGTGATTTTTGTTTAAATTATGATCTCGGCAGAGCTGCTGTTATTCCCCTACTGCAATTTTCAGGGCATTGTCCAGGTCAAAAATCAGGTCTTCCACATCTTCAATCCCGATTGATAACCTTATTTGATCGGGGGTCACCCCGGCCAGTTTTTGATCCTCTTCGCTGAGCTGCGAGTGGGTCGTAGTGGCGGGATGAATTACCAGTGACTTGGCGTCGGCAACGTTGGCCAAATTAGAGAAAAGTTCCAGATTATTGATAAACCGTTTGGCTTTATCTATATCGCCCTTGATGCCAAATGTAAAGATTGAACCGGCCCCCCGGGGCAGATATTTCTGCGCCAGATCATAGTATTTGTTGCCGGGCAGGCTGGGATAATTAACCCAGGCAACCAGAGGATGATCATTCAGCCATGCCGCTATTTTAAGGGCATTGCCGACATGACGCTCCACCCTTAAAGACAAGCTCTCCAGACCCTGCAGGAAAAGAAATGAATTAAATGGACTCAAGGCAGCGCCGGTATCCCTCAGCAGCTGCACCCTGGTTTTGGCCACATAAGC
>NZ_DCEA01000115.1:27904-31392 GCF_002316705.1 Syntrophomonas sp. UBA1041 | reverse complement strand
CTGATTATCCAATTTTTTAATATTTCTAATAATCCATATAAGAAAGTATATTAAAAAATTGGATAATCAGGTAAAAGAGTTAACACGCAAAATAGAAAACCCTAACAATAACAGTGATTGAAGCTTGCAAATGTCAATAACCCCGCCGTCCTCTTGATACTCCCCGAGCACCCGCTCACGGGTATTTTCTCTTGGGAAAGCGTCAACTATCGGAATATTACTTTTGAATTTGCTCTATAAACAGCCACAGGTAGCCGTTCAGTTTGTCGGCAAAACCCTCAGGTTGAGCGCTCCGGCAGCACGCAAAGCAATTAATAACTGGAGAAGCTGGGTATTCTGGCTGAGGTAAGCGGTAGAAAACGTAATCGGCGTCATCGTTATCAATCATATGTGCAGATAATTGAAGAAGGCACTGATTATAATATAGTTTGGCCTTATCTTGAAAATCACGTGGGATTGACAAAACACGATCAAGTGGTTATATTTATTTATAATTCAAAATTCAAAGGCATTGACGGAGAGAGTACGTTCCAGCTGAACGTTGCAGCGAGCCGGGGAGGGTGCAAGCCCGGCACCAGTAGTCTGGACCCGAAAATCACTCCTGAGCTGCGGACCGAACGAGTAATCCAGTAGGCTCCGACGGGTTTCCCCCGTCACCGGGAACGCATATGATGGTATGTCGTATTAATGGGTGGTATAGCGAATGTCTTTTAAGGCTTTCGTCCCTTTACGGGACGAAAGCCTTTTTTACTTTAATAGTATTGCCATATTTATGGCATTAAGATGCTCGTGGAAAGTCGCGCGCCCCACGATTTTTAGTATTTTGCACTCTTCTATGCAAATACACTCAAAATCCTTGGAAGGACCAAAGTACTTTGAAGGCATCTCTTGGGAGCCTGCTCCTTAGCGATGCGGCCTGCCCCGTGCGGGGTATAATAGGTGCGCTGAGGGAAAAGATTCGGCGCCTATCTGGTAGTTTAGCCATCACAATGACTGGAGGGAACAGCAATGGCAACCAATGACATGGTAGAAATTCGCTGGCACGGCCGGGGCGGGCAGGGAGCCAAGATGGCCTGCCTGCTCTTGGCGGATGTGGCCGGTTTAGAAGGAAAATTTGTGCAGGGATTCCCGGAATATGGGCCGGAACGTATGGGAGCACCTATAACCGCTTATAACCGTATCAGCGAAAAACGCTGTACTATCCATTCCAACATTTACTATCCGGACTATGTGGTTGTGGTGGATGAAAGTCTGCTGGAAAGCGTCGATGTTACCGGAGGACTGAAAGAGGACGGCGCGATAATCATCAATACTTCCAGCTGTCCCCAGGAGATGCGCCCGAAGCTGCGGGGATGGAACGGAAAGGTCTGCACCATAGATGCCCGCCGCATTTCGGAAGAGATCCTGGGAGCAAATTTTCCCAATACCCCTATGCTGGCTGCCGCAGTCAAGGTGAGCGGCGTTTTGGAGATGGAGAGTTTCTTAACGAATATGGAAGAATCTTTTAAACATAAATTTGCTGCCAAGCCCCAGGTTGTCGAGGGTAACATGGCAACACTGAAAAAATCCATGGACGAGGTGCAGGTAGGATGATTCATGCGAAGGATATCAACGAACACACCCCCTGGCAGGATCTGACCCCCGGTGGGGAGATCTACGAACCGGGAACCGCACGGGCCTTCGATACTGGTACCTGGAGGACCCACACACCCGTATTTATCGTGGAAGCATGCAAACACTGCATGCTTTGTGTCCCATTTTGCCCGGACAGCGCTATTCCGGTAAAGGACGGGAAGCGTCTGGACTTCGATTATATGCACTGCAAGGGCTGCGGAATTTGTGTGGAAGTCTGTCCCTTTCCGGCGATTAAAATGGTATCTGGAGGTGCAGCCAGATGAGCAACCGTCTTTCCGGCAACGAGGCTGTAGCTTATGCCATGAAGCAGGTAAATCCTGATGTCATGGGAGCGTTCCCCATCACCCCCTCCACAGAGATTCCCGAATACTTCGCCGATTATGTGGCTAATGGCGAGGTAAATACCGAGTACGTAGCCGTGGAGTCTGAGCACAGTTCAATGTCGGTGTGCATTGCGGCGCAGGCTGCCGGTGCCAGATCCGTCTGCGCCACTTCATCCTGCGGACTGGCCTTGATGTACGAGCTTTTGTACGTGGCGGCTTCCTGCCGTCTGCCTATTACACTGGCCTGCGTCAACCGGGCTCTTTCGGGTCCGATCAACATAAACAACGACCACTCCGATTCTATGGGAGCAAGGGACTCCGGCTGGATTCAAATCTATGCCGAAAATAATCAGGAGGCCTACGATAATTTTCTCATGGCTCTGCCTATCGGCGAACACCTAAGCGTGCGCTTGCCGGTGATGACCTGTATGGACGGCTTCATCACCAGTCATGCCGTGGAGAATATAGAGCTTGTGGAGACGGAGGCGGTGCGCAAGTTTATCGGGGAATATTGCCCCGAAAACTATCTGCTGAAAAAAGAAAATCCCCTGGCGGTAGGACCGTATGATGTGAGTCCTTATTACATGGAACACAAAGTTATGGAGGCTGAGGCGATGAAGGCGGCCAAGGCCCGCATACTGGAGGTGGCCGCAGAGTTTGGAAAGATTTCCGGACGGAGCTACGGCCTATTTGAAGAATACCGGATGGAGGATGCCCAATTTGCTCTGGTTTTGATCGGGTCCAGTGCCGGGACTGCCAAAGCGGCTGTCGACAAGCTGCGGGATCATGGAGTAAAGGCGGGGCTGATCAAAATAAGAGTATTCCGTCCTTTCCCGGGTGAGGAACTGGCCCGGGCCTTGGCAGGCGTCAGGGCCGTAGCCGTCATGGATAAGTCGGAGGGCTTTTCAGGGAGCGGCGGTCCTTTATTTGCCGAGACCCGCAGTGCTTTGTATGATCTGAAGGAACGTCCTTATCTGATAAATATCGTCTACGGTCTGGGCGGCCGCGACGTAAAGACCGGGGACATTGAAAAGGTGTTCGCCCGGCTGGCGGATATTGCTGGAACCGGCGAGATAGGTCCGGTATATACTCATATGGGGCATAGGTCAAAGGAGGACATAGCATGAGCAAGGTATACAACCTGAAACGGGAAGTGGAAAAGCCGGCTCGTCTCACCGGAGGGCATCGACTCTGCGCCGGATGCGGCGCCGGGGTGGTGGTGTCAGGGGTTCTGCGCGCTCTGAATAAAGAGGACCGGGCGGTGGTGGTCAATGCTACCAGTTGTCTGGAGGTCTCCACTTTTATGTATCCTTACACTGCCTATATGGACAGTTATATTCATTCTGCTTTTGAAAACTCCGCGGCTACCTGTTCCGGAGTGGAAGCAGCCTATAATGCTTTGAAACGACGCGGCAAGGTGGAAGGAACCGTCAAGTTCATCACTTTCGCGGGTGACGGCGGCACCTACGATATAGGGTTTCAATCCCTGTCCGGCGCTATGGAACGCGGTCATGACATGGTCTACGTCTG
>NZ_DCEA01000115.1:3506-27732 GCF_002316705.1 Syntrophomonas sp. UBA1041 | reverse complement strand
GGTCATGACATGGTCTACGTCTGTTATGACAACGAGGCTTATATGAATACCGGAATACAGCGTTCATCTTCAACACCCCGCTTTGCCCGCACCACTACCTCGCCGGTAGGCTCTGCGGGGCAGGGTAAGAAACAGAATAAAAAAGATCTCACCGAGATTTTAATTGCTCATAATATCCCCTATGTGGCTCAGACTGCCCCGATAGGCAATTTCAAGGATCTGCACACCAAGTCTTATAAGGCCATTTATACTGAGGGCCCGTGCTTTATGAACATATTGTCCCCATGCCCCAGAGGTTGGGACTACCCCATGGCCAAGCTGGCGGAGATTACCAGGCTGGCGGTGGATACTTGCGTTTGGCCCCTTTTCGAAGTCGAAGAGGGGGTATGGCGTCTGAGCTATACACCGAAGAAAAAGCTGCCGGTGGAAGACTTTCTTCGTCCTCAGGGCAGATTCCGTCATATGTTCTTGAGAGGCAATGAGTGGATGATCGAAGCAGCGCAAGCATACGTGGATCAGAAATGGGAGCGCTTGCTGGAACGCGCCGGCGCTTAAATCTTAAGCCCGAGACTGGGAGTAAATTCAAAATAATGTTATGATAACTGTTAACAAGGAGGTTTTGCCTGTGGAACAATCAATGTTTACCAATGAGGTCATTTTATCCTGGCTCCGGTATTTTTCGCAGAACGTTGATATCGACCTGGCAAAACTGAAGATACTGGATATTACAGGCAAGAATAAAAACCTGATTCCCACCGTTATGTGCAACCGGGTTGTCTTGGTCTTTACGGATGCCGGACATCCGGATATTTTCTACGATATGTGGAATGCGGAACTGGGAGAGTGTGATATCTGGTACAATGAGGGCTCGGATCCGGAAGGCCCCATCAAGCACGACAAGGTCTCAGACATGATCAACCGCGGAATTAACTACTCCGCAGCCATGTTGATTCTGAATCCCAACGCTGCCACGAATTATCAGATAGGCATGGAGAACAGCCGTTTCTCCTGCGGATCGGTTCAGTATGTGTGCCGGGAAGTTCGGGCTGTCATAATGAATAAGCTCAACCTGCGGGACCAGGATAATATAGTTATAATTTCAGGTGAGAGCATCGCGGTGGAAGCCGCCATTATCGCTGCTGAGGGCACTGTCATCGCTGTGGAATATGACCGCAGGGATTGGAATACCATGAAATGCAATGTTGAGAAATTTGGCCTGAGCAATGTGATAATCGTTGAGTCTCTGCAGGACGGCATCCTGGATGAGCTGCCGGTGCCGGACATAGCGTTTATTGTGGGTTCGCCGCGGATAGGCAGTGAAATAAAGAATCTGCTGGCCGTCAATCCGGCCATGGATTTTGTGATCTACACTTTGGACTTCGAAGTACTAACCTCTCTTCCGGCATTGTTTAAGGAAAACGGTCTGGAGCGCACGGAAGCAATCCATATAGAGGTATCGCGAGTCAACAGCAAAAAAATGGTGGAGCCGTTTCCGGCTCCCTGGCTGATCTCGGCCAAAAGCCTTAAGAGATAGCAATAACGATGCGCTCCGCTCCGGCCAGGCTGATAAATCTTAATATACGTTGGGAGTAGGGGCAGTTATGTGCTGTACTACAATTGACATCCATTCAGCGCAGTATAAACGATGCGGGGCGCGGCCGGCGGTAAGGCTGATTGCCTTGGCTGCATGCATCCTCTTTATTACCGCATCCCTGCTTTCAGCCGCTTTTATCCTGACCCATGCCAATCATGAGCACGATCACAATGGTGCGGACGGAAGCTGTGCGACCTGCACCAACATGATGGCTGCTGGGAATCTGCTCAAACAACTTTCCACGCCTTTGGCCGGCTCCGCGCTTGGGTTGGGGAGCCTGCTTGCCGTCCTTTCTGCTTTAGAGCATATTTCTTGCCATATAAGCTTTTATACCCTGGTCAGCTTAAAAGTCCGATTAAATAATTGAAATAACCTTCGTAAGGAAGTGTTGTGCCCGTTTGAGGGGTTGTTGCGCCTTTTTCAAGCGGCTGCCAGCGGTTCCTGGTATTTTTATGCCTACAGATAAAAATAAACGGAGGTTTTACTCATATGAAGCGATTTATTTTATTTATACTCGCGGTGCTGCTCGTCGCCGTGACCTTGACCGGTTGCGACGGATTCAACAAGCCCGCCGAAAATACCTTATCCACCGACGGCGAGAAGAATATCAGTGTCGTCGCCACGATTTTCCCGCCCTATGATTTTACACGCGAAATTACAGGAGACAAGGCCGACGTGACCATGCTCCTGCCCCCGGCTTCCGAAAGCCATTCCTTTGAGCCTACCCCG
The DNA here is from genome assembly GCF_002316705.1 of Syntrophomonas sp. UBA1041. Classification (NCBI taxonomy): domain Bacteria; kingdom Bacillati; phylum Bacillota; class Clostridia; order Eubacteriales; family Syntrophomonadaceae; genus Syntrophomonas; species Syntrophomonas sp. UBA1041. The sequence goes on along the minus strand of NZ_DCEA01000115.1, from coordinate 25,409 downwards.
CAGGACATCATCAAAATCCAAAACTGCGATTTATTTCTCTATGTCGGCGGGGAATCCGACGAGTGGGTGAACGAGGTGCTGGAGTCGATGGACACCAGTAAAATGAAAATCGTTGCCTTGATGGATTGTGTAGAGGTCGTCGAGGAAGAAATCGTTGAAGGCATGGAAGAAGAGGAAGAGGAGGAAGAAGAACCTGCCGACTCCAATGAGCCTGAGGGGCCGGAATATGACGAGCACGTCTGGACTTCGCCCCAAAACTCGAAATTGATTGTTCAGAAAATATCCGCCGCCCTCTGCGAGGCTGATCCCGCAAATGCTTCCGCCTATCAGCAAAACACCGCGGCTTACCTGAGCGAACTGGATGAACTGGATGCGGCGTTCCAAGATGTGATGAATAACGCCAAGCGCAAAACCATCGTGTTCGGCGACCGTTTCCCCTTCCGCTACTTTGCGGATGCCTATGGGCTGGACTATTTTGCAGCTTTCCCCGGTTGTTCCGCGGAAACGGAATGCAGCGCCGCAACTGTGGCCTTCCTGATTGATAAGGTCAAAAATGAGAATATTCCCGTAGTATTCCACGTTGAGTTGTCAAACGGCAAAATCGCAAATACCATCAGTGAAGCGACCGGTGCTAAGGTGCTGTTGCTCCACGCCTGCCACAACATCTCCAAAACGGATTATGAAAGTGGAAAAAGCTACCTCGATTTGATGGCGGGCAACGTGGATGCCTTGAAGGAGGCATTGCAATAATATGGCTCTCATCACCTGCCGGGACGCTTCCTTTGCCTATGAAGGCAACATCGCCGTAAGCGGGCTGAATTTTGAAGTTCACAGCGGAGATTATCTTTGTATTGTGGGGGAGAACGGCTCGGGCAAAAGCACGCTCATCAAGGGCTTGCTGCGGCTGAAGGCCCCGCAGCAGGGAAGCGTCTTGATGGGTGATGGACTTCGAGCAAATGAAATCGGTTATCTGCCGCAGCAAACCGCCGCGCAAAAGGATTTCCCCGCCAGTGCTCATGAGGTGGTATTATCCGGACGGCTCAGCGCAAGGGGTATTCTGCCTTTTTATTCACGGACGGACAAAGCCGCAGTCGAGGAAAACCTCAAACGCCTCGACATATGGAATCTGCGAAACAGGTGCTACAGGGAATTATCCGGCGGCCAGCAGCAGCGGGTGCTGCTGGCACGGGCGCTCTGCGCGGCCCGAAAGGTACTGCTGCTGGATGAGCCGGTCGCCGGGCTTGACCCTGTGGTTACGCAGGAACTCTACCGGCTCATTGAAAAAATCAACCGTGAAACGGGCGAGACCATCATCATGGTCTCGCATGACATTCACGGCGCGGTAAAATACGCCACTCATATTCTCCACTTAAAGAACAGGCAGGTGTTTTTCGGAAAAACAGAGGAATATGTGAATTCCAGTGTGGGTGCTGGATTTCTGGGAGGTGAGCGGAATGCTTGACACCTTGCTAGAGATGTTCTCCTATACCTTCCTGGTCCGGGCGGTCGTTGTTGGTCTGCTGGTGTCGCTCTGCGCGGCACTTTTAGGCGTAAGCCTGGTGCTGAAACGCTACTCTATGATTGGCGACGGGCTTTCCCATGTGGGATTTGGCGCTTTGGCCATTGCCACAGCGATGAACGCGGCGCCGCTGACGGTTTCCATTCCTGTCGTGGTGCTGGCTGCATTCCTGCTCCTGCGGATCAGCGAAAACAGTAAAATCAAGGGTGATGCCGCTATCGCGCTCATCTCTACAAGCTCGCTGGCGATTGGCGTTGTGGTCATATCCCTTACTACAGGCATGAATACGGACGTTTGCAATTATATGTTCGGCACCATTCTGGCCATGAGCAAGGACGATGTTGTTTTGAGCATCGTCCTGGCCATCGTGGTGCTTGCGCTTTTCATCCTGTTTTACAACAAAATATTCGCTGTCACGTTTGATGAAACATTCGCACAGGCCACCGGCGTGAAAACCGGGCTTTATAATATGCTTATCGCCTTCCTGACAGCGATTACCATTGTACTTGGCATGAGAATGATGGGGGCGCTGTTGATTTCCAGCCTCATCATTTTCCCCGCGCTCACCTCTATGCGGGTGTGTAAAAAGTTCAAGAGCGTGACCATATGCTCCGCCGCCGTTTCGGTGATATGCTTTTTTGCCGGCGTGGTCATTTCATACATCAAAGCAACGCCGACGGGCGCCAGCGTGGTCATTGTAAACATCGTCGTGTTCCTGGCATTCTGGGCGGCAGCAGCACTAAAAAAAAGAGGGGTGCGTACATGAAAAAGAAGATATTATGGATTTCCGTTTGTGTGATTCTTGCTCTGTCGGGCTGCCAGGGGCAATCGCCCGTGAATCAGAGTGAAAAAAACGGAAACGGCACACCGGCTGTGAATCTGACGGACAACAGCGTGCAGACAGCGGATTCCGATAACATTGAAGTTGACGACTCAACGGTTCAGGCCGCGAGTAAAGACGTTTTAGAAATAAAAGAGAAAATGTTCATTGCGCAAACCAATGACATCTACTTTAACGCCGAGGATTATATAGGCAAAACAATAAAATACCAGGGGATTTTCAGCATCTTTGAGGTTCCCGAAACCGGGGTGACATATTACTCTGTTATTCGCTATGGGCCCGGCTGCTGCGGGATTGACGCCAACGCCGGTTTTGAAGTGATTTGGAATAAAGACTACCCCAAACAGGACGACTGGGTTGAAGCCGTGGGGGTCCTGGAGGAATACGAGGAGGACGGAAACAAATATCTGCGGCTGGCTCTTACTTCGCTGACGGTGTTGCCTACGCGCGGCGCGGAATATGTTTCGCAATGACCCTTATGATCCAATGTAGTTTCAGGTGAAATTAACTTAATCGTCTCAAGCATTAGGCAGTGCTTTAAAATAGATATTATCATATATAAAAATATTATATACTTAATATAAAATATATTTAGAGTAGGAGGGCTCATGTCAAAATGAAAACCTATTATAATCCGGAAGATTTAGCTCAATTTGAGAACATGGGTGAAGACGCAAAAGTACTTTGGGAGAAATTCATAGCTTATTATAGCCAGGTATTTGCGGAGGGTGCGCTGACTGCCAGAGAAAAGGCTTTGATTGCTTTTGGAGTCGCTCATGCAGTACAATGCCCTTATTGCATCGATTCCTATACCAGAACATTATTGGAAATGGGTGTTAACCAGGAGCAGATGATTGAGGCCGTTCATGCAGCGGCGGCAATTCGCGGCGGTGCAACGCTGGCACATGGTATGCAGGCAAAAAATATCATCAAAAGTCTTGAACTGTAGGAAAAATTGTTATGCAAAATAAGCAATTATTACAATTGAACGGAATCCCGGCTTTTACTGGCAAGGAAGAATGTAAGAGATTCTGTATGACACATAAAAAGCTGGATATTATGCAGGTCAATATGGGGAGAAAATGCAACCTGTTCTGTAAGCATTGTCATATTGAAGCCGGTTTCGACCGTCCGGAAGTAATGAATAGAGCAGTAATGGAAGCCTGCCTGCAGGTTTTTGAAAAGAATCATTTCACTATCCTGGATATTACCGGGGGAGCCCCGGAGATGAACCCGGATTTCCAATGGTTTGTGGAAGAAGCTGCAAGACGAAAAATACACACCATTGTACGGACTAATCTGGTTATTTTAGAAGAAGAGGGGTACCGTCATCTCCCTGAATTATATGCCCGGTTAAAAATAGAAGTAGTAGCCTCTTTGCCCTATTACACAGAAAAAGACACCGATAGACAACGGGGAAAAGGCGTTTTTTCGTCTTGCATCTCAATGTTGCAGCAGTTAAACCGTTTGGGGTACGGAGCAACACCGGATCTAATGCTTAATCTGGTCTATAACCCGGGCGGCGCTTTTCTGCCTCCTGATCAGATAAGTTTGACCGTGGATTTTAAAAGGAAATTGTACGATTTATATGGCATTTCATTCAATAACTTATATACCTTAACCAACAACCCCATTGGAAGGTTTAGCGAATTTCTGCAACGAAGCGGAAATATGACAGCCTACTTAAATCGCCTGGTAGCTGCCTATAACCCGGCAACAGTTGAGAATATGATGTGCAGAAACCAGCTATCTGTAGGTTGGGATGGGCTTCTTTATGATTGTGACTTTAATCAAGCCTTAGGCCTCACTATTAATGGAATAAACCATATACAGGATTTGATAGACAAACCTCTAACGGCGCGTAAGATTGTATTCGGAAACCACTGCTATGCCTGTACCGCAGGAGCCGGTTCGAGCTGTGGCGGAGCTATTGCTTGAAATAGGATATAAGTTTACAAACAACTTACCCGCAGGATCGGGATACCCGGTCTTGCGGGTTTGCCGTCTTTAATACGAGTATTATTGTCTGCTTATTGCGCCGGACTTAAAAGCTTATCCTTTTGCATTCTAAACGGGATTGTAGCAATACCAGATTGTAGGAATATATCCGACCCCGGAAATAATAAAAAATAGTTATAGTTAGCAAAAACGTGGGTAATAATTTATGCCTGCTAATGGCTATATATTGTGATATACTATTTTTAGCTAATTTGGGGTAGCGTCTTTTTTAAAAGGTGGTGGTATCTACTGGAGGGTTGCTGAATGAAACGGTTGAGACAAAAAAATTTTATTAGCGCAGCTTTTATTCTGATTTTTGGCCTGGTCTGGTATTTGTCTAAGAGATCAGGAATGTTTGCAGACCCGACCGCAGAGGGATTAAGGAGTTATATATCCTCTTTTGGGGTTTTCGGTCCAATTGTCTATATGGCCATGTTTTCTGTGATTCCATCTGGCTCAGTTATTGCAATAGCAGGAGGAATGGCCTTTGGTATGCTTTGGGGAACCGTGTATACGATGATTGGGGCATTAATTGGAGCAACAGTTGCCTTTTATATCTCGCGGTTTTTAGGCAGAAGTGTCGTTGAAAAACTTATCAAGGGAAAAATTCAAAAGTTCGATGAGGGTATCGAAAAAGGCGGGTTTATCTTGATTCTGATTCTAAGGCTTATTCCCTTGATACCTTTTAATGTAGTTAGCTGTGGGGCCGGTCTGACCAAGAGTAAATATACCGACTACATACTGTCGACAGCGATAGGAATTATTCCTGGGGTTTTAGTATTTACCAACCTTGGGGATAAGGCCTTAAATGTGAGATCCTCTGAGTTTTGTTTAGCGATTGGAATACTAGCCCTGATGGTTATAGTATCTATTTTCTTGAAGAAAAGGTACTCATTTGACGAGCTGCTGATGAGAGTTTTAAGAAAGCCCGAGGGAGTTAAACAGACAATAACTTAAAAGTGTTGAAAACTAAAATCAATGGAGGGTTTCGAAAGATGAAAAAGGTATTATCCCTGCTTTTAATGCTGGTATTCGTTATGGCGGTATTAGCCGGATGTAATTCGAAAACAACCTCAACATCGACAACACCTGCAGACGCCAATGCAGCCGCGGAATTCAAATTGGGTGATCTTTCAGACTCAAAACCTCTGGTTGTCAACAATGAAAAGAAAGAAGTCCAATACTTGGCCCAGGTTAATGGCAAGTATTTCACCGAATCAACCAGACACGGAGTGGTGTTCAAAGACGGAAGTAATGGCGAAAAGGCGGTATTAAGAGGATTTGCCAATCAGAACGATTTCTATAATGCACTTATTGAAATAGGAGCCAAACCTGGAAACAACATTTCTCTGGATGATATGAAATTAGCCGAAGAGACCGTTCAGGGCTCCAAACTCAATGTATTTGTTACCTGGGAAGGATTGGGCAAGGAAATACCTTTTAGCGATATATTAAAGGCCACTGAAAACAGACCCATGGACGTTCGTTTTGGCGGCAACCTGGAGAATGCTACCAATCTTAAAACCGGATGTATTCTGTGTTTGGACAGCTGTGCTGTAGGCATAACCAGCAACGCCGCTTTCAAGGCCAATGAAATTACGACCACAAAACAAGTGACTATTACTGGCAACGGGGATGTATTACCCCAAGACGGCACCAAGGTTGCTGTGATCTTCAGGCTTGCAGAATAGTAAGAAGTGATGCAGGCGAGGGTACTGCCCCTTGCCTGCATTAATTATTGCTGCAGAGGACGGGTATGAGAATATTTTCATTGCTTTATAACGGATTTATTTGGGGGATGCTCATAGCCATTATGGCTTTTCAGAACGAGTGGCTGGAAATGCGCGTCAACATTGGTCTTATTATTCCCGCAGTTATGTTCCTGGTTACAGCAGTTGTGTTATTAATGAAAAAGCCATTGAATTTATCGGGCAGGTTTACCGCAGTAAATCTATTTGTAGGTGTTTGGGCCGCTTTTTTGATTTTGGGAAGCAAAAGATTGCTGGTTGTTCCTGCAGCTATGATTAGAGAAGCAATTAAAATGACTGACCTCGGCTTTTCCACAATTAACCTGGTTCTAATTATTGGCTTGATCGCAGGTTTAACCGCTATATGGGTCGGAAAGCCTACAAACCAGTAACGTATTATCATAGCCAGTAGTCTGTTATTAATGTTGCCGAAATAAACGGAGGGTTGAGCTTTGTGGTATCTGGCCTGGCGCAATACCATTAGAAGACGCAGCCAGTCTACGCTGACGATTATTATAACCGGGTTGACAATATTTATCTTAGTTATGGTTTCCTTGATATTTCTGATGGTGCGGGAGGGATTGGCCCTTTCCGCTGAGCGTTTAGGGGCTGATCTCATTGTCCTTCCCGATCAGGCGGAGGCGGATGCATATCAAACCCTATTTACTGCAGATCCGGCTAATATCTATATGCCTGAATCTATAGTGGAGGAATTATTAAAAATTGACGGGATTGCCCAGGCAAGCCCCCAATTTTTCACTCAAACCCTGACCGGAGGCTGCTGTAGTTACGGAGAAGAAATTCGCCTGGTGGGATATGATGTAACGACCGATTTTATATTAAAACCGTATTTTAACGAGCAGAATATCGGCGTTTTAGGGGATGATCAGGTTGTTATCGGCAGCAAGGTTGAAGCTCGTCTGGGCAATATAGTTGCAATCTTGGGAAAACCTTTTAATGTGGTAGGCACCCTGTATCCTACCGGCAGCGGAATGGACGGAACCATATTTATCAATATTGATGTTGCGCGAAAGCTGGCCGGCGATATTCCTGAACTTCAACATTTATGGAAGAATGCCGGATCCGGTGAGCTTATTTCTTCGATTCTAATTAAGAGCGAGCCAAGCGTTAATACAGATCAAATAATTGAACATATTAACCAGTCGGGCTTGAATGCACAAACGTTTGCAACCAGTGAAACCATACGCAATATGAAAATCCAAATTAACACTATTAGTGCAATCATTTTTAGTTTGTGCCTGGCTTCATTGCTGATTGCAGTTCTTGCTTTGGTGGGACGATTCAATTCCCTGGCCAGGGAACGTAAAAGTGAAATCGGCCTTCTGAGGGCCATAGGGATTCAGAAAAAGCAGGTGTTTCTGCTCATCGTGAGTGAAGCCTGGATCATGGCTTTTACAGGCGGTCTGGCCGGAAGCCTGCTGGCGTGTATTTGCATTACCCCGGTTCTAAATATGCTGGAAAACGCCTTTGTGCTGCCAACCGGGATGTGGACTTTGAAAATGGCTCTACAAGGCGGAAGTATTGGGATTATAGCCGCATTACTATTGGGTTCCCTGGCATCCATATACCCGGCATGGAAAAGTGCCGGCCTTGATCCGCAAGAAGCAATTACGCAGGGAGCATTAGAATAAATGGAAATTTGTCGGCTTGAAAATGTCAGTAAGAGCTATTTTACGGGCGAAAAGCTAACTCCTCTGAGAAATGTTGATCTGGTGGTGAACGCCGGCGATCTCGTCTCCGTTGAGGGTTCTTCTGGAATTGGCAAAAGCACGCTCCTATACGTAATGGGAAGTCTGCTTAAAGCTGACCAAGGAAGACTATATTTGAACAAAAAAGATGTCAGTCTAATGACTGATCAGCAATTGACCAATTTACGGGCCGAAAAGATAGGCTTTATTTTTCAAGAGACCAACCTGATTCAGGCCCTGACATTACAGGAGAACCTGGAGTTTACACGTTCGCTGGTTAAAAAAAGCAAGGATAATTTGGGGGAAATTTTATATTTACTGTCACGGTTGGGATTATCGAGTCATAAGGATCTGCTTCCCTATCAGCTGAGCGGCGGTCAAAGGAGGCGCGCCATGGTAGCCCGTGCACTAATTAACCGCCCTGCTCTTATTCTGGCCGATGAACCAACCAATGACCTGAATGAGTTCTGGGCTCGTGAAATCGTACAGTTATTCTTAGAAGCCAACCAGCAGGGCAGTGCAGTAGTCATTGTAACGCATAATAATCAATGGACCAAAGAGGCTTCTTTCCAGTATCGGCTGGAGGGCGGAAAACTGGCCGCAGTAAAACCGCAGCAGTAGTAAACGGGTTGTTGAGGTGTACATTATGAAAGAACATTTATCAAAGGTTATATTGGGGATGGAACTGCTGGCGTCACTGCTTGTTCTGGGGGCAGTTTTCAGCTGGGCGCCCGTATGCAGTGGTTTGCTTACTCTGCAAAATGGAACCATGGTGCATATGAAATGTTTTTACAGCGGTCAGGCATCGGTTGCATTGGCCTTGATCTTGCTGGCTGCTGCAATAGCAGCGTATTTCTCTAAAGTAGATCATAAAAAAATACAAGGGGTAGTTGTCTTGATAGGAATTATGATTATTGCCAATGCCTATGAATCGGTTATCGGCATAGGAATTTGCAGAAATACTGAAATGGCATGTAATACTACCGCTTTATGGCTTAAGGCCGGTGGCGCTTTAGCTATTGCAGGAGGCCTTTTAGATATTTTCGGCAATGGCGATAAGACCAATAAGCTGATTCTGTAAGAGGGATTAAAGTGCTAAAAACGGCTGTAGTAATGATGACCAAGCTTCCCATACCCGGTTTTTGCAAAAATCGCTTGCATGAAGTCCTCGAAGCATATGAAAGCGCCGAGTTTCAGCGCTTGTGCATCAAGGATTTGACCGCCATGGTCTTGGAGTCTGAACTGCCTTTATATATCTACTATGCCAGCCCGGATGCTTATAAGCTTGGGGATCATGTTTTGGAAGTCTCATATATTCCGCAAAAAGGCGAAGATTTGGGAGAAAGGATGTATCATGCAGTGCAGCAAACCCTTTTGCAGTATGAGGCGGTAATAGTAATTGGCAGCGACCTGCCCGATTTAGAACTCAGAATTGTTTACAAGGCGGTTCAAGATTTGGAGCAATCAGACATGGTTTTAGGACCCTGTTATGATGGTGGTTATTACTTGCTGGGGACTAAAGCAGCTCATCCCGAGATTTTTGCGGGAATAAGTTGGGGCAGCCCCCAGGTTCTGGATCAGACACTGGATAAGGCGAAAAAATCCGGCCTAAGCTTACGCTTGTTGGAAACCAGGCGCGATATTGATACCTGGTACGATATAGTTGATTATTATGACCGCAATACAGGAGTCAATAGAACGGATACCTGTGTTTATACTGAACAATTAATAAAAAAATATGGCTACTCAGGGAGAGGAGACCGGGATGCAGTTAAAAACAAGTCTGTTACATGGCGAGGAGGATGCAGTAAATGAAAAAATCATGGTGGACTAGTTGGTGGTTTAGGTTATTACTGATATTAGTGCCGGTAGCGCTATACTATTTGGTCCCTCCCCTTCATAACGGGATGAATCAAGCTGTAAGTACATTGTCGAAGGTTAACGTTCAAGCAGCCAAGGATTACATTTTATCCTTCGGCATATGGGCGCCTGTCGTTTCATTTCTACTTATGGTTATTCAATCGGTTGCCGCCCCCCTACCGGCATTTATTATTACCTTTGCCAATGCCGGCCTTTTTGGCTGGATTAAAGGTGCTATATTATCATGGTCCAGCGCAATGGCTGGAGCTGCCCTATGCTATGCGATCGCTCGAATTTATGGCCGGTCAGTGGTAGAGAAATTTACTACGCGGGGCGCCCTTGCTGAAGTAGACGAGTTCTTTGAGCATTACGGAAAATGGGCAGTATTAATCGCTCGCTTACTGCCTTTTGTTTCCTTTGATGTGGTAAGTTATGCGGCCGGACTTACTTCTATGGGATTTTGGGAATTCTTTTGGGCAACCGGGCTGGGCCAATTACCTGCCACCCTTGTATATTCATACGTAGGGGATATGTTGGTAGGAAGTGTGAAAACGGTAGTGTTTGGATTACTGATGGTATTTGCCCTCAGCGCATTTATTTTTATGTTTAAACAAATATGGCGGGATCGCCAAAAACAAAAGGCAATCAGTGGAAGATAATTAAAGAATATTAAATAAAAACATCCATATGCAGAATAAGATTCCTGACAGATTCCAAATTATCGGTAACAGATTCAGAGTGTGGTTCTTTGGTTTTACATAGATCGTATATATGAGTGCCGATGCACAGGCGACCAGGATCAGCCATCCGAATATTTTCATATATAGAGCAAAAGCAAGCAGCGAGAAGGTTGCAATACCTTTATATATCAGCAGGCAGAGCGCACAGAATGAAAGGAACTGAACCAGAGAGCATACCAGTAAAATAGGATTGTGTTTTGTTTTTTTCTTCTGCAACAGACGAATCAGTTCTCTGAAAAGAAAAGTAAGAACTATTATAAAAAATAATAGTGGCATAAATAATTGAATGTAACTTTGCTGCCAAAACGGAAGCTTGGAATAAGTTATTGCCGACTCGGTAGCCAGCATGATTGTTTTAGCTTTTTTCTGGAATTTCAAAATGCCCATATTCGAAGCGTAGGTATCTGCTCCGATCAGAGTCAACCGGTCGTCGTTTATGAAATAACCGCTATCCTGCGACCCGCTTATATGCAGCATTTTTCCCGGTACCAGATACCGCAGGATTTTTTCTGGCGTTTTGAAACTTGACCAGTTGTTTGCATAATGGCCGCTAATATCGATAGTGGCTGCACCCGAACCGGGAGCCGGCCGTGTTGCTTCGCCATACAGCAAGTCTGCCGCCTTCTGTATTACCGCATCGATTTCATGTTCAGGAAGATAGGTATTGAAAGATAGAAAAACCCCGGTTTGTTCCTGTGGAAACAAGGCGATGCGGGTATAAAAATGCAGCGTCTCTCCCTTTTTGTCATAATACACCGCGTGGTTTCTTGTTTTCCTGTTCCAGGTATAGCCGACTCCCTCCAACTCTTCTGACATGGAAAACTGCCTGCTGAATATTTCTTCTTTGGACCTGGCCGTTAAGACACGGGTATCCTCATTGTCCAAAAGCCACTGCATATACTTTGCCATATCCCCGGCGGTAGACACGGCGGAACCTTCCGGATAGAGATTCATATAAGGCTCGAGGGTTTCTTCCCCGCTTGGCAGGTATGGTTTGGAAACATAGACAACATCGTGCATGTGCTCGAAGGTCGTCCTGGTCATTCCCAAAGGCAGGAAAACCTGTTCCCGGCAGTACTGGGCAAAATCCTGATCTGTAATGCATTCAACCACATAAGCGGCCAGCGCAATTCCGTAGTTGGAATATGAGACTACTTCGCCCGGTTTAAACACCTGTGCGGGAAGATATTGGCGCACGCTGGCGGCAAGGGGTTCGGTATCACTGACATTGCGAACTGCCATGCCTGTCACCCGGTCTTCAAATCCGGCCGTATGGGTAAGCAGCTGATGCATGGTTACAGGATATGAGAGGGTTGGAAAATCAGAATCAAGGTAGACAGAAATATCACGATTCATATCCAAGCGGCCCTCTTGATGGAGGATTTGAGCTGCCACTGCCACGAAAGTCTTTGAGACCGATCCGATGCGAAAGGCGGTCTTTTCTCCATCAGCGGCAATGCCATTGTATTCATCAGCGAAACCGTATCCCTGGCAAAGTTCAATTCTACCGTTCTTTACGATAGACAGGACCGCTCCTTTTGCATGGCCCGGCCCTGACATGCTGTCTACCATATTATTCAATTCATTGCGGATTTCCTGAGAATTTTGTGCCAAGGCAGGTGTTCCTGTTACTGAGAAGATCAAAAGTAGCGAAATGAATATGCTTAAAAACTTTTTCATAAACATCCTCCCAAGACTTCTTTAAACAATATTGTATCGGACCAACCCGGAATCTATCTGCTCATTTAAATTTACCTTATAATGATTAACTTTGTCTTGTTTGCTTGTTTTTGCGGCCCGGATGATTAATTCCGCCATACCCGCAACCGGCTCCAGCGGGCATATTGGAGGCGGGCATGCTGCTATTGGAATAGCGTAGGGACTGGTGCCCGCTGCCGTTGTTACTTATATATAGAAAGCCGGGCCTGAAATCATTTTCAAGATAGCGATAGGAGAGGCGTTTGACGATTATGATAAACTAAACCCTTGTGGAATCCGTCGCGTTGATATATAGGATCACCCGAACAGCATTAATCTTTCTTGAAGATTAATAATTTATGTGATAACATCCTAAACAACTCCATAAGCACCGGGGGAGCTGGAAAGGCTGGCTGAGATAAGGGACCGATGAATCCCTTGACCCTTTAACCTGATCTGGATAATACCAGCGTAGGGAAGGTTTACAGGCTGAAATTATTAAAGCATAGACCTTTCATCTGGGTCTATGCTTTTTTGATCCACAGGTAAAAGGATGGCTTCTCGGATTTTTGCCATGCCAGGAGCGACGCATTGTCATCGCATGCCAGGAAGAGTTTATTGCTGCCTTTTAATTTTGTGGCTTTGCCGGTATTGTGAATATTCTGGATGCCAGAGGAGAGATTTGATTTGAAAAACCTGTTAACCATTGCCGGCTCTGATTCCAGCGGCGGAGCCGGGATCCAGGCGGACATTAAGACCTTTGCGGCTCTGGGCACCTATGGGATGAGTGTGATCACGGCTGTAACAGCCCAGAATACTCAGGCTGTCATAAAGGTAGCGGAAATGAGTAGGGAAATGGTAAAAGCCCAAATTGATGCGGTCTTTTCTGATATTCGGGTTGACGCCGTTAAAATTGGGATGGTGGCTAACGCCGGTCTCATTCGTCAGATTGCTCTATCCTTGGAAGAATGGGGCGCACAGAATATCGTGCTGGATCCGGTGATGATTTCTAAAAGCGGTTGTGCCCTGCTGGAGCAGGCGGCGATTGAGGCTTTAAAAGAGGAATTGTTCCCAATGGCCACCATCATCACCCCCAATTTACCGGAAGCGGAGGCCCTGCTTGGAAAACCAATTACAAATCAGGAGGAAATGGAAAAGGCGGTCAGGGAGCTTTACCTTTTGGGCCCCCGCAGCGTGTTGATAAAAGGCGGGCACCTGCAGAGCGATGCAGTTGATGTATTTTTCGATGGTGAAAAAATGACCGTGTTTTCAGCCCCCCGCATAAACAGCAAAAATACCCATGGGACAGGATGCACCCTATCCTCGGCGATAGCAGCCCATCTGGCTTTAGGTAACGATTTGATCAGCGCGGTGGGTCAATCCAAAGAGTATCTGACCAAAGCCATTGACAATAGTATTTCTCTGGGCCACGGGGCGGGTCCGGTGCATCATTTCCACAAGTTTTACAGTACTGACGGCTAGCCTGGGAATCAGTTTTCACATGAATGCAGCTTTGCAATCGCATTCCATTGCTGAAAGCATCACCACTTCCCAGGAACTTCAGTATTGTCTTGCTCATTGCAGCATCTACCTTCAGTATGCATTCCCAACTGGAGGCCTTTCCACTATTTACCTTTTAACAAAACCAGCAATAAAGATATGTCCACAGATTCACGCTGAATTTGGGTGTGGATTTAGGACAAGAGTGCTGATAAACTGAAAGATAGATATCTTTATTTCGCCGGTCTCAGCATCTTTTTGTCATGGCAAGTATTGGTATGATTTAAGATGAAAGAGGTGTATTTATGGATTTCATGTATTCGGAAGAACAGGAACTTATTAAATCAAACATCCGCGAATTCGTTTTGAAGTACGTAGAACCCGCAGCCGCGGAGATCGACGCCAACAGCCGCCAGCCTGTAGAGATATTTGAGAAGTTGGGAGAACTGGGTATGATGGGTATATCATATCCGGCCGAGTACGGCGGCGGCGGAGAAAAATTTGTGACTACCATGATGGTCACCGAAGAATTGGCCCGCGCCTGCGCCAGCACCAGCTTTCTCCATTCATACAGCTACGGCCTCGTCGGACACCCCATAGGCACTTTTGGCAATGAAGAACAGAAGAAGCAATATATGCCCGGTCTGGCAGCCGGCAAGGTTATAGGCGCTTTTGCCCTGACCGAACCGGGGGCGGGAACCGATGTCAGTGCGGCCACTACCACGGCGGTGAAAAACGGCGATGAATACATACTCAACGGCACCAAGACTTTCATTACCAACGCCATTGTGGCAGATGTGTTCGTGGCATTCGCCTATACCGACCGTTCCCTGGGTGCCAAGGGGATGAGCGGTTTTTTGATCCCCAAAGGGACCCCGGGACTTATAGTAGGCAAACATTTCGATAAGATGGGGGTTAGAGGCTCGCAAACCTCTGAAGTCGTATTCAAAGACTGCGCTGTGCCGGCTTCCTGTATGCTGGGCAAAGAGGGAGACGGCTTTAAGATCGCTATGAGCGCCCTTGATGTCGGCCGCATAGGCATTGCTGCCATGGCCACCGGCATGACCCAGGGCTGTCTGGATGAATCTGTGCAGTATTCTAAGCTGAGGGTGCAGTTTAACAAGCCTATCGCCAAGCAGCAGGCCATACAGTGGTTTATCGCCAACATGTCCACCGATATCGACGCAGCTCGTTTCCTGTATATGCATGCCGCCTGGTTGAAAGACCAGGGCAAACCATTCAGCCTGGCTGCCTCCAAAGCCAAACTGTTTTGCTCGGAATGCGCGTCCCGGCACACTTCCAAGGCGGTTCAGATTCAAGGCGGATACGGCTTCATGACCGGGGCTAAGGTGGAGCGCCTCTACCGCGATGTCAAGCTGACCGAAATCGGCGAAGGCACCTCCGAAGCCCAGCGTATGATCATCGCCGGTGCGGCCTTGCGCTAATTAATAAAATCATAAGACGGGGTTTCAGTCTCAGGGTGTGGTTCTTTCTGCTTGAACCGCACCCTTTGTTTAGATGTCCTGTTATCGAGCAGGTGTAAAGTGTTTTGCAATTGCTCCGAATATATGGGTACTGATCATGTTTTTGAATCGAGGGGTGTCTGGATATGGAAGAAAGACTCATTGCCCCCTGTGGGATGAACTGCGCACTATGCGTCAATTATCTGGCCCTGAAAAACGACCTGAAGAAACAGGGATTCAAAAAGGCGTACTGCGCCGGCTGCCTGCCGCGCGGCAAGAATTGTATCTTCATGAAAAAGCACTGCGAACTGTTGGGGAAAGGACGGGTGAAGTTTTGCTTTGAATGCGGGGATTATCCCTGCAGGCGTTTGAAATCCCTGGATAAGCGCTACCGCAGCAAATACCATATGAGTATGGTAGAAAACCTCGAACAAATCAAGGAACAGGGCATGAAGAAATTCCTGGCAAAGCAAAGGGAGAAGTGGGGCTGCCCTCAATGCGGCGGGGTTATCTGCTGTCATAACGGGCTGTGCCTAAAGTGCAGTCTAGACAAACTGCGCCAGAATAAAAAATACCGTTGGGGCGAGGAGTAGTTACTACAGAACTAAATTTAGCCCGGTCCCATGCTAAATCGATCAATGCACCATTTGCACCTCTTACGATGCTTCTATAAGCGGAATAAATAGTATTGATATTAGCCACAATAGCAGTGTCAGTATTATGTCAGCTGCAGTTCTCAATTATGAATCGGGCAGAATGAGGGAAGACCTTAATGAACAACGATAAACCGTTGATAGCAGCATTATTAGGTGCTTTATCCACTATGCCAGGGGAGATCTTCACCCGGCTGCTGGTATCGTTTGGTATTGGACAGTACAGTATTTACCAGTTGGATAGCCTTTTTGTGACATTTGACAGGCCTACAGTGATTATCGGGGTCATTGTAAATATTATATTTGGCGGGTTTATCGGGACTGTGTTTTATTATCTGCTTCAGAAGCTCGGTCAAGATTATTTAATTCTTAAAGGTCTAACCATAGGTTTATTATCTTGGGTGCTTACTGAACTTTTATTTACATCGACTATTGAAGGTAAGTATATCCCAATAAGGTCTCTAAGTGATTACTATATACATATATCCGGTGCTGTCGTTTTTGGAGTCACACTAGGATTGCTATTTAAAAAATATTTAGTTACGAACCCTGTTCGACTTGACAACCGGTAGATGCGGGGCGATTATCCCTGAATCCCCTGGATAAGCGCTGCCGCAGCCAATACTATTTAGTATGGGGGAGAATATAAAAGAGCAGGGCATAGAGGCATTTCTGGGACATACAAGGGGCAAGGGGAGCAGAGGCGGCTGCCCTGAATGCGGAGGAGCTATTTTATCTTATGCTATAACGGGCTGTGCTTGGGCTGCAGTTTTAGACATGCCGCGCCATAACAAGAAATGCCGCAGGGGTGAAGAGAAGCCTGAGGCTTGAAGCGTTGAGCACCATTTTTAAGTGAGCAGTAAACAACAAAAAGAATTCATCGTCCAGCGCCGGTAGCGACAATTGTAGCAGGAGACAGCCTCATCGGCCACGATCTCATCTTCATCATCTGGTTCAAATCCGGGGCAGTTCTCAGCAATTTGAGCCACAACATCCCAATCCATTTTACTTCCAGAAAACTCGCGCTCTCCTTTGTCTGTTATAAGCCACATTCTATTTCACATCTCCGATCCAGGCTAATATCTCATGAGATATTATGGCCCCATCCTCATAATCCTTCTCGCCGCGTTTAAAACATGCGCAACATATGGGTGGTGCTGGTCTGCCATTTGGGGTGCTCTATATCAGTCGGAAAAACCATTAATGTATATCGATGATCAAGCAGGACGACTTTTACTTTTTCACCCATACGTACATACTCATTATTATCTAGATTACCGAAATCCATATTTTTGACCTGTTCGACATAGGTTTTTTCTATGATTTCCTTCACTGTCGCAATATAGTATTCTTCATTACCGAGCTTCAGTTTGCCTCTGAATTGTCCATCATTACCAGTAAAGCGAAGTCCCGCTCCGGCCAGTGCACCGATTATCCCTTTGCCGTTGCCGCTCAACTCGAATAAATAAATGCCGGGCATTTTTGCTAATTCTAAAGATTCATCCTTACTGACAAACTTCTCTTTAACCCGATAGGCATATGTAATCAGATCGTCAGGGTTTGCCATTCTTTCCGGAATCACAATCGCCAGTCCAGTATTGGAGTCCGGGGCAACATTAGATTTTATCATGGCACAGGCATATTCAATCAATGCTTCCAGGTATTGTTCTTCAATATTTGCAGAAAAACTCCGCGCAGTATTATGCTTTTTATATCCGATATCAGGATGGGTGTGAAGCCGGTGACGGCTGGGGATTTTGGATTTACCCCAGCCGTTGTCTTCGATAGCCCTGGCTAACAAAGAAGCGGTTTCCCCGGCTTTAAATCCGTCAAGTTGTCGGGAGTCATCAATTCCAATAAATATATTCATGACCCACCTCCGCTTTACATACTGAATGTCATGTGATAAAAGAAGCACCTCAATAATTCTGCAGATGCTTATTGGTACAGGTATGCCACTCATCGTTTTTACGATAGACTAGAAGCTTTCGTTTCCCGTCAAGTAAAACCGTTTTTATTTTATCTCCGATGATAATTATCTCATCGTTTCTCAGAGTTTGTCCTTCAATTGATTGCACTTCATCAATTGCGGTATTCTCAATAATCTCTTGGATCCCCATCGGTTCTCCACTGTCTTTTAATTGCATTTTACCCTGAAATCTTCCGTCATTTCCAGTTATGCGAAGGGCCACTCCGGCCATCGCTCCTATAATTCCCAGTCCGGTTCCCCCATGTTCCGAAAGATGAATACCGCAATGTTCTGCTGTTATGTAGGCTTCATCTTTACTCAGGATTTCAGTTTTAGCCCTGAATCCGAAGGAAATCAAATGGTCGACATCCTTAATCTGGTCACTTACCGCCACACACAGTCCGGGATCAGAACCGGGAGCACTGGTGTTTTCCAAAAAATCGGCTGCGCAATTAATTAGCTCCTCCAAATTATCCATACCAACATCTACAGAAAAACACATAGAGCTGTTGTGGGAAGTATACGGTATATCGGGATGAAGTAACAACTGATGCCGGGTTACGGGTTCGGAGTCCCCCCAGCCCTTGTCTTTGATCATCTTGCGCAGTGCATTGGCTGATTGGCCGGTTGCCCCGATATCCAGGCTGTCGGTATCATCTATGGAAATATAAATCTTCATTTAAACCTTCTCCTTCTCTTTGAGAACACGCTTATCTTGAAGTTTCCCCTATCATATTGCTTTGTTACCTATTGGCTTTCACTTCTCCGACCATCTTTTTAAATTCTTTTCCCTCCATAATCTTTTGAACATCCGTTTCACTTAATTCAAAATCGAAGCATCGTTTATAAAAATACGTAGTCTCGTTCAGCATATCTACATTATTAAAAAGGTCTGGATATATGGGTTTTTCTGTTTTCAGTCCATCAACACTCTCCAAGAGACTCTGAATAAACAAAAAACCCGGCTGAAAAAAGTGCCGGGTTAAGATGACTTTCCAAACAACCTGATTAATATAGATAAACCACAAAAGACAGTTCATCTTTGAATCGGGTCGAATTCAGCGAACTCCTTTCCAAATAGGAGGCATGCCCGTTTCCAGACATACCCTTTCGGCCTGAAAACCCTGGTTTGCGCTTTAGGTTAAAAGGCTCGGAGTATATTCATTTGTTTAATTTACAATATTCAACAAAATATTGATAATTCCTGCCTAACCCAGAGTATTACTGGACAACCTGGATTCCCGGAATATCATAACGATGTTGCTTGGAACCAGCGTCTAATTGCTGTCTAGACCTCCGCAATATGTATCTTACAATGATCAAGGGTGCTGAAGAAGTAAAAAAAGGGATACTTTCAACGGCGGTCTATTTTTTTGAAAAAACCTGACTTTTTTTTCTCGGAGCTTAAAAGTGTCAATGCGCCGCCTTTTCAAATGCAATAGAGTTATGGCAACGAGGAAAGAAAGGTGATGATGAATGTACCCGGAAATCGTTGAATTTTCAGAGCAGCTACCACTGAAAGCGAAGGTAGCGCGGGTCGACGAATACCCCTACCACTGGCACAGCGCCGTGGAGATCATCCTGGTGCTGGAGGGCAAGGCGGAGATTACCCTGTGCGGCGAAACCCACCTGCTGAAAGCGAACGAAATCGCTGTGGTCAACGTGGACGAGCCGCACCGCATCAAAAAGAGCGGCGGAGCAAACCGGCTGCTGCTTCTGCAGATAGACCCCGTCTTCTGCGGCCGTGTCGATCCGGACTTTGCATATGTGCTTTTTCACTGCTGTTCCACTTACCACGAGGCCGAAGTGCCGGAAAGATACCGCTGTCTGAAAGAACACATCTCCCGGTTGGTGCAGCTCCTCCCGGACGATGAAAAAGGCCCGTACCATGAAGCCTCCGTAGAAGCCCGTCTAACGGAGCTGCTGGCCTATATGACCGACAACTTCGATTATTTACGCTACGGTGCGGGGATCAAGCGGATCAGCGACCGGCAGGTGCAGCGGTACAGGCAGATTTATGAGTATGTACGGCAGAAGCCGGTGGCGCGCAACTCCCTGGCGGAGCTGGCGAAGGCCGCGGGGATCACCCAGCAGCACATGTCCAATGACATCCGGGAGAAATACGGGTATTCTCTGCGGGAGCTGATCAACAGCGGCTACTGCATGCAGGCGGCCCGGCTGCTGCTCTCCACGGACAAAATGATCTACGAGATTTCGCCGGAATGCGGGTTCTCCGATCCCAAATACCTGATCAAGAGCTTCAAGCAGTTTTATAGCTGCACACCCTCCGAATTCCGCATGAGGCACAAGACCGGAGCCGAAGGACTGGAATCGCAGACGCGATTTGAGGATTTTCCCCTGTCCTGCGCAAAAAAATTTTTAGTTTTTTCCTTAAACCTTAAAAGTGTCAATGCCTCATTTTGAAAAACCCTATACAATGTTTGTCATTGGACACCACGACCCTACGGCTAAAATCGGGGTCGTAAAATTTCATAGATGGGAGGACGATAACAGTGAAAAACATGTTTCGGAAAATAACGGCCTTGGTTCTATCGCTCTGCATGATCGCAGGCATGACGGGCCTTCCGGTGACAGCTTATGCGGAAGGGCTTGACGACGCGGCCATCGTCGCCACCGACAAGGACGCCCTCGCCGTAGGCTTCGCGGACGGCGACAGCGCGGAGGGCGTGACCGGGAATCTGATCCTGGTGACGACCGGCGCTTCGGGAAGCGGCATCGTATGGCTGTCGGATACCCCAGAGGTGATCGACAATGACGGCACGGTCACAAGGCCGGATAGCGAGGCCGAGGACGCGAAAATCAACCTGACCGCCACAATTACTTACGGCGAGGCCGAGGACACCAAGGCCTTCACGGTAACGGTACTAAAAGCACAGGCGGAATTGAGCGACAGCGAAATCGTTGCCGACGATCAGGATGGCCTCGCCATCGGCTTCGCAGAGGGCGACAGCGCGGACAGCGTAACCGGCGATCTAACGCTGCCGCTGACCGGCGTTTTGGGCAGCGCCATCACATGGCTGTCGGATACCTCGGAGATAATCGCCCATGACGGTGCGGTCACACGGCCGGACGCCGACGCCGAAGATGCGGAAGTCGCCCTGACCGCTACGATTACTTATGGTGAGGCCGAGGATACCAAGGTATTCACGGTGACGGTGCTGAAAGAACAGACGGATGAAGGCGAACCGCAGATGTTGTTCGGCCCGATGTCAGTGACATGGGTGGGCGACGGCTCTGCGGGCAGTCCTTATGAGGTATCGTCCGCGGCGCACCTTGCAAATATTCCTAATCAGGGATTGGATAAGCACTACATCCAAACAGAGAATATTGACTTGGTGGAGGCGGGCTATACCAACTGGACGCCCATCGGGGATAGCATTAACCTATTCGCCGGCTCTTACAACGGCGACAACAAGACCATATCCAACCTGACCATCAACGACGGAACAAGCACATATGTGGGCCTGTTCGGTGAGGTAGACAGCGGCGGAACTCTCACAAATATCACGCTAGAAAACGTCTCGGTCAACTCAACCATAGAATCCGGATGCGTAGGCGGTTTGGCCGGCAGCAACTTTGGTTCCATCAGCCAATGCAGCAGTGACGGCAGCGTCACCGGCGGCGACAGAGCAAGCACGGGCGGCCTGGTTGGTCTTAACTATATTTCTGGAACCGTCAGCCAATGCAGCAGCGACGGCACGGTGACCAGCGGGGACGTTGCACGCGTGGGCGGCCTTGCCGGCGGCAACTACGGGGCGATTTCAGCCAGCACAAGCGGCGCAAACGTAAACGGAGGGGATTACTCGAGCGCGGGCGGCCTTATCGGTTCTATTAACTCGGTGGGTGTGAGCGGATCGAGCATCAGCAACAGCAACAGCACCGGAAACGTTCGCGGTGGAGCGGACGCAGACGTAGGCGGGCTGGTGGGGTATCGCAGGGGGTCCTTCACAGCCAGTGTGAGCATAACCAATAGCCACAGTACCGGCTTTATTGAAGGCGGGAGCGGCGCGACTGTAGGCGGCTTGATCGGCTACGATATTATAACTACCATTTCCCTTGACAGTATTGCCGTTACCGCCCCGGCAAATAAACTCACCTATTCGTGGGGCGATCAGCTGGACATCACCGGTTTGGAGGTAAAAGGATACTATGCGGGCGGCAACACCGCGATGCTGCCTATTACC
>NZ_DCEA01000115.1:0-3392 GCF_002316705.1 Syntrophomonas sp. UBA1041 | reverse complement strand
ACACCGCGGTGCTGCCTATTACCACGGGACATATCAGCGGCTTCAGCAGCTCCGAACCGGTGGGCAGTCAGGCGCTGACCATCAGCTTTGGAGGCAAGGCAACCGGTTATACCGTGACGATAACCCCGCCGGTCTGGGAGGGCAACGGCAGCGAGGGCAGTCCTTATAAGGTAACATCGCCCGCCCACTTAAACGAAATCCGTACAAAAGGCTTGGGCGCTTATTATATCCAGACGGCGAACATTGACCTGACAGGCATCAACTGGACGCCCATCGGGGTTAATGCTCCATCTACGGCCCGTTTCAACGGCAGCTACAACGGCAATGGACATACGATTTCCAATCTGACTATTGAGACAGATACAGATACGGTGAATACTGTGGGATTATTCGGCGTGGTGGGAGACGACGGCAGGCTGAATAATATAGCGCTGGAAAACGCCAGCATTCACGCAACGCACACATCGGGAGTAAGCACGAATGTAGGAAGTCTGGTAGGCTACAATCGCGGCACCATCAGCAATTGCAAAGTCGAGGCCGAAGTGATAGGCGGAAGGTATGCGTCAGTGGGCGGCCTTGCCGGATCGAATCAGGGTTCTATCAGCCAAAGCTGTAGTGCCGCCACGGTGGGAGGCAAGGCGTCCACCCATTTAGGAGGGTTGGTTGGGTATAATTCAGGAATCACTAAAACAGGAACGATCGATCAGTGCAGCAGCAGTGGCAGCGTCAGCGTTGAAGACCCGCCTGACGTTGGGCCGCGAATGGGAGGTCTGGTTGGAACCATTTCAAGCAACGCGGCGATTGCCAACAGCTTCAGCACTGCCGACGTCAATTTACAAAGCACATCTGTTCCTGTCTCGATGGGCGGCCTTGTTGGAGAATGCTACAGCGCCAAGCCTACAATAACCGGTTGTTACAGTACCGGCGAGGTCGTCAATTTGACGACACACATCCAATCATATACCGGAGGGCTTATAGGATATTTCTATGAGGGACCGGTCGTAGAAAACTGCTACAGCACCGGAGATGTCATCGGTCTGCGAAGGGCCGGCGGGATAGCCGGCGCACTGCATGGGAGTACGCTGAAAAACTGTTACAGTACCGGTACGGTCAGCGGAGGGCATGGAGTAGGCGGTATAGCGGGAGTCAATGCATTAGGGCTGATCGAAAATTGCTATACCACAAGCCTGGTTACTGGAAGCGGGGAGGATGTCGGAGGTATTGTAGGATTAACAAACAGTATTGTGAGGAATACTGCTGCGCTCAATTCGTCTGTAAATGAGGGCAGTAATACAGGGCGCATCGTAGGGCGTGTCGACGCAGGCGCAGCCATATCCGGCAATATGGCATGGGCGTTTATGCCCATAAACGGTGTAGTTTCCATAGCCGTCGGAGCCGATGATGACAACAACGGCGTTTCCCTCCGTTATGCGCAAATGTGCCAGGAGGACACATGGACGCCGTTCATTGAAGCGCAGGATGGTAGCGGCAATGCTATTTGGGACTTCGCGGAAGGAAGCCTGCCTGTGCTTTCGGGCGTGGGCGGAGAGCAAAGCGGAAGCTTTCCTCAATATCTCGTTGGTTATGAGCTGGTAAGCATCAGCCCTGCGGGTGGTATAACTGTTCCTTACGGTACAACATTATCCCAGGCCCTTGCCGCTTTACCGGGGAATACGACGGTTGTGGACGTCAACAGCCAAACGCATGCCGCGGCTCTCAATTGGATGATCACAGACTATGCCGGCGATACGCCGGGAAGCTATACCGCTACCGGAACGTTTGAACTGCCGGCAGGCGTGGAGCAGACGATTCCCGCCACAGAGTTGAAGGTAACGACGACCGTGACCGTACAGGCAGCTATCTATTCCCTGACCATCACGGCAGATACGGGCGGCAGCATCACCGTCGGCGCCAGCGGCAACTATGGGGCCGGTACGGTCATCGACATTTCCGCTTCGCCCGCCTCCGGCTACCGGTTCGATAAATGGACTACAAGCAACGGCGGCACCTTCGGCAACGCCAATTCCGCCAGTACCACCTTTACGGCGCCCGCAAACGCAACCATCGTTACGGCCACCTTTACAACCGTTGGCGGTGGTTCCTCCGGCGGCGGCACTCCCTCAACACCGGCAGCGCCGGAATATAAAGCGGACGTGAAAGCGGAAAACGGCGCTGAAGCAACGCTGACCATCACGGTTGACAAGGATGCCAAAACCGCGTCTGTAGACGCCGGCTCCCAGAGCCTTGCCCAGGGCGGGACAGTTATCACCTTGCCCACAGTTCCCGACGTCAGCATTTATTCGGTCAGCATACCGGTGCCGAGCCTGTCAAGGGCTGACGCTCGGGGAACGCTGACCATCAATACGGATAACGGCAGCGTTACCCTCTTGTCCAATATGCTGACAGGCGTAGCGGGTATAAGCGGAGGCAAGGCGGAAATCTCCGTCGGTCAGGGAAATAAAGACGACCTGCCCGATGACGTGAAAACCGCCATCGGCGACAGACCGCTGATACAGCTAACGCTGTCTATTGACGGCAGGCAGACTGACTGGAGCAATCCCAATGCGCCGGTAACGGTGAGCATACCCTATACCCCGACAGCGGCGGAGCTTGCCAATCCCGAAAGCATCGTCGTATGGTACATTGACGGCAGCGGCAATGTCGTATCGGTACCCAACGGACGCTACGACCCGGCTACCAAAACGGTGACCTTTTTCGCCACGCACTTCAGCGACTACGCCGTGGCGTATGTGCATAAGACCTTCAATGATGTAGCGGCGGGCGCATGGTACAACAAAGCGGTGAGTTTCATAGCAGCAAGAGAGATTACATCAGGCACGGGTAACGGAAATTACAGCCCTGACGCCAAGCTCACGCGCGGCGAGTTCATTGTCCTGATGATGAGATCCTACGGAATGGCTCCTGACAAAAACGCAACCGACAACTTTGCGGATGCCGGTAACACCTATTATAGCGGCTATCTCGCGGCGGCGAAGCGGCTCGGGATTACAACAGGTGTAGGTAACAATATGTACGCACCGGGCAAGGAGATCACCCGTCAGGAAATGTTCACCCTGCTGTATAACGCGCTGAAGTCCATCGAGCAACTACCCGGAGGCGATTCCGGCAAGACCGTCCTCGACTTCTCCGACGCTACGCAGATTAGCTCGTGGGCGCAGGAAGCGATGGCAGCCTTTGTCGTAACGGGTACTGTCGGCGGCTCTAATGGTAAGCTCAACCCGACCGGCACAACCACCCGCGCGGAGATGGCGCAGGTGCTGTATAACCTGCTGGGGAAGTAATTAAGAATAAGGCAAATATTTTGAAAAATAAACAAGGCACTTCGCTTGAAGTGCCTTGTTTATTGCATTTCCGTATCGGTTTGGGGTATG
>NZ_DCEA01000061.1:15172-33890 GCF_002316705.1 Syntrophomonas sp. UBA1041 | reverse complement strand
TTTACCTGTCGTGCGCGCAAGACTTATGTTATCATCCTCAAATATTATTGTCAAGCATTCGGCAATTTTTTTATTCTCTACTTTTTAAAGATGTGTGGTTGCCTTAGGCTACCCATCAGTTTCTATTTCTTTATATAAGGATATAACAGTTCTCCGCCTCCGGTCAAATTTACATAGGTCTGGGGAACATCCCCTACCACTATGGTCTCCGCTAATGGAATCACTGTGCTCACATCCACGCTCTCTTTCATAAATGGCACCGCAACCTGGATCATGGCTTTGATGTCGAAATAGATCAGGTGCCTGGTCTGGTTTATTCCGGCTTGCTCGAATTTATCCTGAACTTCGACATGAATTTGACCGGTCGGTATTATCCTGACCTTTATTCTAGGGCCATATCCGGATAAGAGATTGATGCCTGACAATTGCCCCACCGGTACACTGATAGTGTCATCCTGCATCTGCCCCATGGAGTTGGATACTTCCAATACCGTACTGGCCATGATTTTATTTAACATGATGGTATTGGGCTGAATAAGCACGATACGACCCGAAGAATCTTTGTGAACCATTACCAGGTCTTCATACCTGACCTGACTGGCTATTCTGTCATTTACTACTGTATTGATCAGTCTTACCCCGGCCACCTGAGCCTGGGATCTGGCAATCGCAATAGTACTGGCTTTTAGCCTGAAGTCCACCGCTACGAAACCCACCAACAAAGCTGCAATTACCACTAGAACCAGCAAGGGTCTGGCGGATCGCCTCCCCAGCATCACATCACCCCCGTGCTGTTATACTATGTAGGGTGTATACGTTTGGTTCATACTGCAGCGCTGTTTCTAACAGGAATTTACTGCCAGGTTTTTGGCGGCCTTACTATATATAGTTATCAGTCAACATGCAGGCCGAATTCAAACCGTTCTTCCACGCCGCTATCATCTTCATCTCGGGGCAGAAAGGTGTTGCAGCGGGTTTCCGTGGAATCAACCGCGTTATCTCCAAATACTTCGATGGCAGCAGCATAGCAGACCATATCTTGATTATAGAAACAGGCTGCTGCCTGACATCCGACTTCGGGGTTGGAAGAAGTGATTTGGGTATTCATATCCAGGGTGTCATTATCTGCTCCCGTTTTATAAAGATGGTGATTGCGGTAAGTGCTGCAAAAAGCCCGGGAACCCTGCACAGCAACGGAAATCTGGTCAACCCCGCAGCTCTCCTTGCTATGATGGTGAATACAGCTCTGCACATGGCAGACGGTTGCGGTCATGTTTATACTCCTTGTTATTTTTTCAGTTTAGCCAGGGTTTACTATTAATGAAGCAATCATTTGGTTTGACATAGTTTTTCCTGAGACGGTGGTTTTATACAAATAGTATGGGGTTAAACGACTTTTCCGATATTCACCGCTTCAGGATAGGTGTACCTGCCGCAGCAATACCTGCTGCAGGGCAATTGGGGCTGACAACAGCAGAATTATATGGCTATTGCGCTCTTTGCATTATTATTGATTTCTGTCTGAAATGCCGCAGGCTGGTATATTGAAGGGGAAGCGGATAAAATAGTAAACATGGAACAATATCACCAGTTTGAGGAGATTATTTAATGAAACAGATTAACCGGATAAGAGTGCGTTTTGCTCCCAGCCCTACCGGAGCTTTACATATTGGAGGGGCTCGAACCGCCTTATTCAACTGGCTTTATGCCAGAAAAAGCGGAGGCATTTTCATCCTGCGGCTGGAGGACACCGACAGTGAGCGCTCCAGCCAGGAATCAGCCCGGGGAATTTTGGACGGCCTGGCCTGGCTGGGCCTGGATTGGGATGAGGGCCCTGACAGGGGTGGTCCTTACGGGCCTTACCGTCAAAGCCAGCGCCTGACCATTTACCATCAGTATCTCAAAGCATTGCTAGATGCTAATCAGGCCTATTACTGTTTCTGCAGCAATGAGGATATCGCTGCCGACAAAGCCCTGGCCCGGGAACAGGGACGTGATTACAAGTATTCCGGCCGCTGCCGTCACCTGGACGGAGAGGCTGCGGCACAACGGGTGGAAAACGGCCAGCCGGCGGTAATCCGCTTGCGGGTGCCAAATACCGGCATCACCAAGGTATCAGACCTCATCCGCGGCGAGGTCGAATTTGATAATAGCCTGATGGACGATTTTATTATCGCCAAATCAGACGGCTGGCCCACATACAATTTTGCGGTGGTGGTCGATGATCATATGATGGCGGTCAGCCACGTGATCCGTGCCGAGGAGCACCTCTCCAACACCCCGCGACAAATACTGATCTACCAGGCCCTCAACTGGGAGTTGCCTCAATTCGCCCATGTGTCCATGATACTGGCCCCCGACCGCAGCAAACTCTCTAAACGGCACGGCGCCACCTCGGTTCAGGAATTCAGGGAATTGGGTTATCTTCCCCAGGCCCTGCTCAACTACCTGGCTTTGCTGGGGTGGTCAAGCGGCACCGACCAGGATATTTGGGATGTAAATGATATTGTGCCGCGCTTTGATCTGGAACACGTTTCGCGCTCGGCAGCGGTTTATGACATCGAGAAGCTGACCTGGATGAACGGCCACTATATCAGCCAGGCCCGGCCAGAATCCCTGGCAACGGAGATGCTGCGTTCCACCAGGGTGAAACATTGGATGTCCAGCTCCAGTATGGCGTATTTAATTGAGGTAGTAAAACTGGTTCAAGGCAGGGCTAAGCTCATACCCGAATTGATAGAAGCGGCCGCCTACTTCTTTGAGGAAGTCAACGGTTATGAGGAGAAGGGCGTTAATAAGCACTTTGCCCGCAGCGATGCCGATAAATTGCTGCAGGCCGATCTGGAAATACTCACAGCTGACACCCGGTTCACACTGGCTTCGCTGGAATCAGCCTTGCGGGAAAAGGCAGCCCAGATGGGGGTCAAGGCAGCGGATCTGATCCACCCTTTGCGTCTGGCCTTGACCGGCCGAACCAACAGTCCGGGCATATTTGAAGTCGCCGTATTGCTGGGCCGGGAAAAATGCCTGAAGAGGATCAATCAGGCTATAAAATGGCTCGATGAAAATCGCCTCGGCCAGTAGTCCGAATATAAATTGACAATTTAAATCTGGCTGCTGTTAGGCAGGAGTTTGTTTTTGGTCTTGCTTCAGGTGTCCCGGGGGCATGATGCCGACACTCAGGCACTAGTTCATCCTGGTTTGTTATTGTCCTCTATTCAGGTGTTAGCCGCAAGCTTTTGCAGAAAACAAGAAACCCCTCATTACCGGTGTTTGCATGGTCATCCGGACCAAGTGGTATCCCAGACGTTACCGCGCTGAGCCAAGTTAATCAAAACCCTAAAGCCACGGATAAATATCCTGCGGGCTTAGCTTTCCTCAGTATTCCCACCGTATATATGATTGATAAACTTAAAATGCCACGGCAGCCACCAACCATAAACAATAATATATACAGGTATGGAGTACCAATTTTGCCAGCCTTTTAGTTTCATATAACCTGCGCGGGTAAGTTCCCATTCAAATAAAAAGGATATGATTGTAAATAGAGTAACGTACAACCATTTGTTCTTTTCATTAAAATAATTGAGATATGTGATAGCAAGACAGGAGGGGATAATTGCATAAGTGATTAAATCGCCAATTCCTTCTAGTGCAGGATCTCCTATATCGAATAAATCAAAATACTCTCCTACAATAAAGACATCCAGCATTAATGTAACGTAGCTTATCACGCCGAAAGTGATATAAATTCCCCGCCAATTCATTTGTCGTTTTGGCATAAGTAAGACAAATAATAAAGCAATAGCTCCTGTAATTAATGGAAACCAAATACCTTGTTGTTGTAAATCTAAGTGTTGAATAAAGCTATTCATTAAACACCCTTCTAAAATTTAATTTTATATAGTTTTTTTCTAAGATGATTAAAATATACCGTTTGTAACCAAAAGTTAATCACTGGTTATGCTGCGGGAATCGGCTGATGGGGTTAGATGGCAGCCCCAGGGTGCTGCCGTAATAAGCCCAACCCCAATAATGGCTAGAAAAAAGAGGGGTGAGCTATCTATAGCAGCAACCCTCGGGTGATGGTATATCTGATATCAGTTTTCTTTTCGCGAATTTCTTTGGTCTGATTTTTGTATTTACCCTGTCGCGTTCAGGCTCAGCTCCTGCCAGTATCGTAAGCGGCAGTTTACACCTCGTCAATAACTGCCAGTTAAGTTTAAACGGAAAATTTACTTCTGGTTTAGAGGTATTTCATAATTATGGGTTAATAATACTATTAAGATGTAAAATTGGTGAATTTTGTATCGGTTTGATAGTCGCTTTAATCTAGAGAAGGTTCAGCGGGCTATCTGACCTATAAAGATTCACGACAGTTGCCGGGCACGATGAGTGGAAGGAGGTTATCGAGAGGGCTTCGACTGCCGGAATCAGACCGGAGCATCTGGCTTCGTATATTGATATGGTAGTCGGCATGGGCTGAAAAGGAGACAACAAATAAATGGTAAATGCAAAATGGCGACAGGAGGGCTTTTAAATGAAAAAGGTCCTTGTTGTTTGTCTATGCCTATTGATGGTGGCGGTCGGCTCGATTGCAGTTATAGCTGCCAATCCAATTACTATCACAGTTAATGGGCGCGTGATACAGCCCGACGTACCACCCCAGATTATTGGGGGCAGAACCATGGTTCCATTACGCGCTGTAGCCGAAGCACTAGGCGCTAATGTTGAATGGGATGGCAATACCAACACAGTTATTATTACTACTGGGCAATCGATTCCTCAACCGGCACCTGTTCAACCTTCTAGCCCCATAGGATTAAGCCGGACAAATCCGGTTCCATTAGGCCAAAGTTTTTTGACGCCTGATGGATTTGAGATAAAAATAATCAAGAAAACAGAAGGATCTAGTGCCTGGAACATAATCAAGGAAGCGAACATGTTTAATGATCCACCAGCTGACGGGTATAAATACGTCATAGTTACTTATACCGTCAAGAACGTATCCAGTAAAGAAGAGCCAGCCTGGGTCAGTGATAGTTCATTTGCACTCATCGGTAGTTCTAATAGGGTTGTTAATACTTTTGATAAGTCCGTAGTATTGCCAAGTGAAGGTTCATATAGCGGAATGAGCGAGAGCTTATACCACGGTGGTGAGGCCACTGGATCTTCAAATTATTACGTTCCAGAAGGAGAGTCCGGAATGCAGTTGATATGGAATCCTCTATCCAGCAATGGGAAAATATACTTTGCTGCGGAATAAGAGAGTTCCGATAAAGGATTCTTTTGGGGAAAATCGTACATAGTATTAGTAATTTCAAAGCAGAGAAAAAACACCGACATATCTAGTTAAAACCGCTACTCAGGTAGCGGTTTTCTAACCCAGCGGATAAAAAAGCCGGAAGCTAATAAAATCACCCGGGAAGAAATTGAGGATATGTATGTAAATAGCGTAATTGTCAGGGCTATCGAGCCGGATCACCCAGAGATGTGCCGGACTGAACTAAAGGCCTTATTGGGTGAAATAAAAATAACCCCTCAAAGGCCTGTTAAACTATCCTTCAAAAGGTTAAATGGTTGGGTTTTATAATGGTAGCCCCAAGGGGAATCGAACCCCTGTCTCCGCCGTGAGAGGGCGGCATCCTAGGCCTCTAGACGATGGGGCCAAGTGGCAGCCGGTCAAGGATTCGAACCCTGACGAACTGATCCAGAGTCAGTCGTGCTACCGTTACACCAACCGGCTGCATGCGGAAAATACCCGCGAAGATTATTATAATATAGCCCTTTACTATTGTCAAAACAAATTCAGCCCATACTCCTCAATAATAGAGAATCAATCTTATACCTTCATTAATACCCTCATTTTACAGCCGTGCCCTCCCGTTATGCTGGTAGGAAATAACCGGAGATCCCGCTGTAATGGCAGTTCCATCAGATTTTCCGCAAGCAGGGCTAAGGTATGGGTCCATGCAATTAAACCACTTTCAAATCGTTTGTTGCAGCCCTGCCAGGTAAAATATATTTATTGGAGAAGCTTGACGGTGGGGTTATAATGAAATTGTGAATCATGATAAAAAACTGAATCAACTAGAGAGAGAAGAGAAAAAGAGAGGGAGAGGGAGTAATGAGTACCCAAGCTGCCGAGCAACATTTCCCACTTGAGATCACCCCTGACACTACGGTCGCAATAGCCGCCCGATTTATGCTGGATCACCATCTGGATATGGTAAAGGTTACCGCCAACGGTCAAACCCTAGGCATTTTAACCCGGGCGCACTTGCTGGAAACAATTGCCAATGACACTTCAGCCAAGACCAGGGTGGAAACCTTGATGAACAAGGATCCAGAATTCGCGAAGTGGGCTGAGGATCTGGAATCGTTTGCCGAGCAGCTTCAGGCGGAGACGCCCGAGGTGCCTGGTGAAGGCTGGAAGGATCGAGTCCTGGCTTACTTCAGGAAACAGGTCAAACAGGAAAGAAAGGCCTGGCGGGGTTATCTGGACGGGGTGTACAATCCAATTGTCGGGGTGGACAAATATGGCCGCCTCAATATTTTTAACAAGGCCGCCGCCAAGGTCACCGGGTTTGAGCAGCGTCAGGCCTACGGCAAAGATGTCAGAGAGATATTCAATAACAGTGAGCTGACCTATATTGTACGCAGCGGTCAAACCCAGCTCTTGCGCAGGATTGACACTGTGGGCAAAACCTTTTTATCCTCGCGCAGTCCGGTGGTGGTTGATAATGAGATCATCGGCGCTGTAGCCGTATTGCAGGAGACCTCCGACCTGGAGAAGGTAGTCCAGGAACTGGAGAGCACCCGGCAGTTGAATCGCCAGCTCGACGCCATCATCGAATCCTCATTTGACGGGTTGTATATCTGCGACGGCCAGGGAGTGACACTGCGCATCAACAAGTCCTTCGAGCGTATACTGGGAGTTACTTCCGCAGAGGTAGTAGGCCGCAATATGGCAGACCTGGTGGCTGAAGGGGTCTTCTCCCGTTCCGGGACCCTTTTAGCCTTGAAGCGCCGGGAGACTGTCACTATTCCGCTGACCTCCAGAATCGGGAAGACCGCTCTGGTAACCAGCGTTCCCATCTTCGATATGGAAAGCAACATCGTCATGGTGGTCACCAATGTCCGGGATATGACGGAGTTGATCGAACTGGAGAAAAGGCTGGAGCGGGTTGAAGATCGGCGGCAGAAGGAACTTAACGCTGTTTTCGAATCATCATTCGATGGATTATATATATGCGACGGAGAAGGCAACACCCTGAGAATCAACAAGGCCTTTGAACGTATCATGGGGGTTACTTCGGCAGAGGTGGTAGGCCGCAACATGGCCGACCTGGTCGCCGAAGGAGTTTTCTCGCGCTCCGGGACTCTGTTAGCCTTGCAGCGGCGTGAGCGGGTCACCATCCCGCTGCAGTCTAATATCGGCAAGAAGGCCCTGGTAACCAGCACACCCATTTTCGATGATCAGAGCAATATCGTATTGGTGGTTACCAATGTTCGCGACATGACGGAATTGAATGAACTGGAACGGCGTCTGGAGCATTCCGAAGGCCGGCGGCAGCGTGAACTGGCGGCAGTTTTTGAGTCTTCCTTCGACGGGCTTTATATCAGTGACGGCGAAGGCAACACCCTGCGCATCAATAAAGCCTTTGAGCGCATCCTGGGGGTATCGGCTGACGAAGTAGTGGGACGCAACATGGCTGATCTGGTACGAGAAGGGGTCTTCTCCCGTTCCGGAACCCTGTTGGCTCTGCAGCGGCGTGAGCAGGTGACCATTCCCCTGGAGGCTAACAGCGGCAAGACCGCCCTGGTGACCAGCACCCCCATTTTCGATGATTCCGGCAATATAGTCCTGGTCGTCACCAATGTCAGGGACATGACGGAACTCAATGAATTGCATGTTAAGGTTGAACACCTGGAAGGCCTAAGCCGCTTCTATCAGGCGGAGCTGACTCATCTCAAGCTGCAGAACCGGCGCAACTGCATCGCCCATTCCCGGAAGATGAGGGACTTGCTGCAGATGATAACCCATGTGGCCTCAGTCGATTCGACCGTCTTGATTCAGGGCGAGTCCGGGGTCGGCAAAGAGGTCATAGCGGATGTTCTGCACAGCTATAGCGGCCGCAAAGACCATCCTTTTATCAAGGTGAACTGCGGAGCCATCCCTGCCAATCTATTGGAATCGGAACTGTTCGGCTACGAGCCGGGAGCCTTTACCGGGGCCAGCAAATCCGGCAAGGCCGGCATGTTCGAATTGGCCCATGAAGGCACCCTGTTCCTGGATGAGATAAGTGAAATGCCCCTGGATCTGCAGGTTAAACTGTTAAGGGTCCTGCAGGACAAACAGGTCTTCCGGATAGGCGGAAACCGTCCTATAAACGTAGACACCAGGATCCTGGCCGGCACTAACCGCAATCTGCAGCAGATGGTGGCTTCACAGTTATTCCGCCAGGATCTGTACTACCGCCTCAATGTAATCCCGGTCTTTGTGCCTCCCCTGCGGGAACGGCGCGAGGATATCCCGGTTTTAAGCAAGTACTTCTTGGATTACTATAACCGAAAACATCAAATGAGCAAGGTTTTATCCAGTGATGCCATAAAGCCCATGCTTTTATACGATTGGCCCGGAAATATCCGTGAACTGGAGAATTTGATCGAACGTCTGGTGGTAACCAATCTGCACGATACCATCACCACTGATGATGTGCTTTCCTGCCTGGAGCTGACCAACATTCAGGGCGAGGTTGACATTGACCTCATGTCCCTGCCGGTGGCGATCGAGCAGACCGAGCGGCGCCTTTTGCAGAAGGCCTTTACCCTGCACAATTCCACCTATAAAGTGGCCAAAGCCCTGGGCATCAGTCAGCCTTCAGTGGTCCGCAAAGCAGCTAAATATGGAATAAAGGAAAGCGGTAGATAATCGCATCTTATCTACCGCGGGTACTCTAGAGGTACTCTATATCCTTTTACGGGCGCTCCGGGCGCTCAGTGGGGCGCTCGAAGGCGCTCCTTTTTTTATCTTTCCGGCACTCATTTGGTGCTCCTGTGGCGCTCAAAGGCGCTCTGCAGGCGCTCGAAGGCGCTCTAAATTGTCGGTGCTCACAGGCACTCAATGACACTGGCGCTCAAAGGCGCTCTAGAAACAAAGGCTTGTTCAGCCATTATTTCCCTACTGCAATGTCTACAGAACCTGCACCGTCGATCTTGTTGCTTCTTCTCCAGATCTTAAATTCGGTGGCCTTCTGAATCAATTCATCGCGGAAGTCCGGATGGGCCAGATTGACTAAAGCCTCCGCCCTTTCCCAGGTGCTCTTGCCCTTCATATTGGCGATGCCATACTCGGTAACCAGCATGTGAACGGCAGTTCTGGGGTCAGTTACAATAGCGCCCGGAGTTAGGATGGGCTGGATACGGGATTTTACAGTGCCATCCTTGGTCTTAAAAGTTGAAGGCATACATACGAAGCTCTGTCCACCCTTGGATTTGTAAGCGCCTTCAACAAAGTCCAGCTGTCCGCCGGTGCCGCTGATGTGGCGAACCCCTGCGGATTCGGAGCAGACCTGGCCAAACAGGTCAACCTCTACACAGGCATTGATTGATACAAAGTCGTCCAGCAGGCATATAACCTTGGGATCATTGGTATAGTCAACGTTGTAGGATGCCAATCCCGGGTTATCGTCCATAAACTCATAAAGTTCCTGGCTGCCCATAACGAAGGCATATACTTGTTTATATTTGTCTATATTTTTCTTGGCCCCGGTTATTTTGCCAGCTTTGAACATTTCCAGGTAGGCGTCGACATACATTTCGGTATGTACCCCGATATCCTTGAGATCGGACTCGGCTACCATAGTGCCTACGGCATTTGGAAGTCCGCCGATACCGAGCTGGATGCATGACCCATCGCGCAGTTTTTCCATAACCAGTTTGGCGATTTCTTCTTCCACCGGGCTTGCTTTGGCAGGCGCCAGGGTAGTCATCGGGCCATTATTGCTTTCGATAATAAAGTCAACCTGTGTTACATGAACACTTTCCTGTGACCCGCCCAAGCATCTGGGCATATTCTGGTTTACTTCCAGAATTCTGATTTTGGCTGTTTCCATCATCGCCCAGCAATTTACGGCGGCAGCCCCGAAATTGAAATATCCATGTTTGTCCATAGGCGTACACTGGATGACAGCGATATCATTGGGATCACAGTCATCACGGGTCATTTTGGGATTTTCGTGGAACTTCATGGGGATGTAATAGAGGTTCTGTCCTATAAATTTTTTGTCATGTGCTGCTACGTGCCAGCTGTTCCAGGTAAATACTTCACCACTGGGATCTGCCTCGGCGGTAAAGTGCTGATATGCACCGATGTCACAGCGTATCTTAACATCCTTTAACTCATTGACTCTTTTGGCCAATGCTTCGTCAAAGTCACGTCCCGATGTGATACCGAAGCCATACTCGATCCAATCTCCAGATTTCACCAACTGGGCTGCCTGGTCGGCCGTCACTAACTTCTTTTGATACTCCTCTTTCCAGCGATCATTCAACATCAAAAATTCCCTCCTCATTACCCTAACCTTCAAAATAATAATTTGTATTCCCCGGTGTTGGCTGCATTTTTCTGCGCCATAGGCAAAGCATTACCGTGCATAACTCCTCCCACTAGTATTCCCCTGTAATGATGAAAAATTATATATCTTGCGCAGGCTGTCCCCTGCCTTCTTAAAAAAGGAGGGGGCTGCTATTTTATAATGGCTTCATTGCAGACTTGAATATTGGTAAAAATATTGGTATGTTTCTGAGTATGTGTACGGTCTGTCACTATAAAATAGCAGCATGTTAATAAAATATAGCTGATAAGGAGTAAGTAATAGTAATGCGAGTACCACCCATATATACAAGCAATAAGCATGCCAATTCGCTGCAGAGGCCTGTTTTAAATGTGAATCCCCATAAATTCGACATCTTTAATGCAAAATGGTGAAATTTTTTGACCTGACCGAGGGCAAAGTGATTCTTTTTTGCATTGTTTTGTGATTCATTGAATTATTATTGTCTCGTTTTTTATTCAGCTTGAGTTGCAAAAGTCGATTCGCTTTAAACCCATTGATTATTTCAATAAATTTTTAATCCTTGTGAAACCGATTCTAATCCGTTAATGAATGGAGTGATTCAAATGCGCACGTTGGTAGCCACTGTCATGGCAAATAACAAAGGCAACGAAATTTACTGCTGGAACCGTAAAGTCAACAGCAAAGACTCACAGATACTGCGCAACACCAGCCGCTCCTCGCTGGAGGAGCGGGGCTTTACTTTTATACGCCTGATATCGCTGGAATACCCAAATGTCTCAGGATTTGCAATTTTCTATGAAGGGCATCTGGATGAAATGGGCCGGGATTTAAAAGCCCTGGAGTCAGGTCTGTAGAAGCCGGGCGAAGAGGACGGCGGGCGGTGTGAAAAGTCCCGAAATTGGCGATTTAATTCTCTAAAGCGGGAGAGGAACGAGAGATTCCGGTCAGCAAATCAGCCTCCATCCTGAATAAAACTCAAAATCAGCTGTAAGCGGAGCGACTAAAAAGCACAGAATAGTTTTCATACAGTCTGACGGGGTTGTTGACAATCTAAAATAGATTGTCAACAACCCCGTCCCTGCGGCAATGATTCATTTGTGTATCGGTCTAGCCGGCCAGAACGCGCAGGAATTTGCGTTTGCCCACCTGAATCACCAATTGGCCCTGTAACAGGATGTTTTCCCCTGCCGCCTTTTCCCCGTTAATACGGACCGCTCCCTGACTGATGGAACGGCGCCCCTCACTGGTTGAGACTGTCAACCCATGGTCCGCAAGAAACTTGGGCAGCCATACCTCGCCGCTGGCGATAGCTACTTCGGGGATATCCTCAGGGATTTCGCCCTGACTGAATACTAATTTGAATCGCTCTTCGGCTTTATCGGCTTCATCTGCATTATGGTACATGGTAATGATCTCTTTGGCCAGGCGAACTTTGGCATCCCGCGGGTTCAGGCTGCCGTTCTGCATGGCCTCATCCATGGCCTTTACCTCTTCCATAGGAACCCGGGTGAGCAGTTCAAAGTAGCGGCAGATAAGCTGGTCGGGAATAGACATGGTCTTGCCGAACATCTCATTGGGTTCGTCATTAACCCCGATATAATTGCCCAGGCTCTTACTCATCTTCTGCACTCCATCGGTGCCTTCCAGAATCGGCATAAGAATGGCCACCTGAGGTTCATGTCCGTATTCGCGCAAGAGATGACGCCCCACCAGCAGGTTGAATTTCTGGTCAGTGCCCCCCAGCTCAACATCAGCTTGCAGCGCCACCGAATCATAACCCTGCATTAACGGATACATAAATTCGTGAACCCCGATGGGTAAACCTTCCTTATAACGCTTATCGAAATCGTCTCTTTCCAGCATCCTGGCTACGGTGTATTTACCGGCCAGCTGGAGAACCTGGACCAGATCCATGGGCATCAGCCACTCACTATTAAAATGCACAATAGTCTTGTCGGCTTGCAGAACTTTGAAAATCTGCTGCTGATACGTTTTTGCATTGGCTTTAACCTGCTCTTCAGTGAGTTGTTTGCGGGTCTCGGATTTTCCGCTGGGGTCTCCGATCCGCCCGGTAAAATCGCCTATAATAAGATGGATTTCATGCCCCAAATCTTGAAACTGGCGCAGTTTGTTCAAAACCACGGTATGTCCTAAATGGATGTCTGGCGCGGTGGGATCCAATCCCAGTTTTATGCGCAAAGGCTGTCCGGTTTGCAGGGAGCGCACCAGTTTCTGCTTGAGTTCGGCCTCGGGGACTATTTCCACCACCCCGCGGCGTATATGCTCTAACTGCTGATTTACCTGAGTTTCAATCGCGTTTTCCACAAAATAACCTCCTTACCATAAAAAAAATGATAGCACAACGACTCAATAATGTGCAATATTGAGAAGAGTACAGGCGTATATAGTAGGAAATCTATGTTTTCCCTGCCTTCGGGTTAGATGGCAGGAAAGCCGGCGGGTTTCGTCAAATTATTATTTATTATTATATCCAGGAGGCTTTATTTTGCTATGACAGAGACTAAAAAAAAGAAGCCCAGGTCATTCAAGGTGGATAACTGGCCCAGGAAGATTGCGTTGGCTCTGGGTGGCCTGGCTGCGTTTGGCATCATCTGTTTAATGGCTTTGTTCATTTATGCCGCACGTGATTTGCCTTCGTTTGATCCCGGGCAGCTGTCCGGAGCCAAGACAACTTTGATTTATGATGATCAGGATGAATTGGTCAGCGGGTTGCATGCCGGCCAGAACCGTACTGAAGTCAGTTTAGACAAAGTGCCTAAAGATCTAATCAATGCCTTTGTAGCCACCGAAGACCGCAACTTTTACAAACATCACGGGGTCAACTTCCGCGGAATTGCCAGGGCGCTTTATCGCAATCTGACTTCCGGCGATCTCAAGGGTGAAGGGGCCAGTTCCATAACCCAGCAATTGGCTCGCAACGCCTACCTTACCCTGGAAACTACCTGGGAGCGCAAGGCCAAAGAGATACTAATCGCCTTCAAACTGGAATCGGTTTATTCAAAAGATGAAATTATGACAATGTATTTGAATATCATCCCCTTCGGCAATGGCGCCTATGGAGTGCAGGCTGCTGCCAATACCTATTTTGGCAAAGAGGTTTCCGAGTTGAATCTGGCGGAATGCTCGCTGTTAGCGGGCTTGCCCCAGGGTCCGTCCTATTATGATCCTTACCAGCATCTGGATCGGGCCAAGGCCAGGCATCGCGATGTGCTCAATAATATGGTAATGGGCGGATATATCGATCAGGCTGCCGCCGATGCCGCTTTTGAGGCTAAACTCGATTTTAAAAACGGCGGAGTAGCCAATAAACAATATGGTTATTATGTTGATGCAGTTATAGAAGAGGCCATTTATGTATTGAGCGCCCAGAATATCTACCCCGAGACCGATGAAGCCGAAGCCGCCATATATCGGGCCGGATTAAAGATTTATACCTCTCTGGACGCCAATCTGCAGAAGTACTCTGAGGAACTGTATGCCGATCCCAGCCGCTTTCTAAAACAGACCAGCCCCAGCGGCCAGATAGTACAGTCCGCTATGGCAGTAGTAGAAACGCAAAGCGGCGAGGTCAAATCCATCATGGGGGGCCGCACCTATCAGGCGCAACGCCAATTCAACCGGGCTATCAGCGCCTATCGCCAGCCCGGTTCCGCCATCAAGCCCTTAACTGTATATGGACCGGCTTTGGAAGCCGGGCTGATGCCGTTCAATACCCTGGATGACTCACCCATCAGCTACAAATCCGGCGGTACGGTGTGGTCGCCGCAAAACTATGACGGCCGCTTCCGCGGCATCATTACCATGCGCGCCGCGGTGCAGGACTCGGTAAACACCTATGCCGTGCAGACCCTGGACAAGGTGGGCATCCGGGCCGCTTTTGATTTTGGACGCTCCCTGGGCCTGCCTCTCTTGGACTCGCCAGGCAGCAATGACCTGTCTCTGGCGCCCTTATCACTGGGAGGGCTTACTCAGGGGGTCACCCCGGTACAGATGGCGGCCGCATACGCCGCTTATGCCAACGGAGGGGTTTATAACGATCCCCACTTCATCCGCCGCATCGTAGACGCAAAAGGAGCCGAGATATATTCATATAAACCCAATTCTAAGAGGGTGATGACCGAGCAGACCGCCTGGCTTATGACCAGTATGCTGCGCACCGTGGTAACCTCCGGCACCGGCACCCGGGCCCAGGTCCCCGGGGTGTTTACGGTGGGCAAGACCGGCACCACCGATGATTACCGGGACTCCTGGTTCTGCGGCTTTACCCCCACCTACGCCGCCGCAGTTTGGCAGGGATTTGACCAGAAGGACACTCTGCGCAATTATCCCCCGCAGTATCCGTCGGAAACGGCCTTCGGCGGAGATATACCGGCCAGGCTATTCTCCTCCATATTAAGCAGGGCCCACAAGGACTCTAAACCCGGTCAGCCGGCCATGCCCGGCAATATCGTTGAGGTATCGGTTTGCAAGATTTCAGGTAAGCTTCCCAGTGAAATCTGTCCCAAGGATCAGATTATAACGGACTACGGCCTGGCCAATGTGGCTCCCACCGAAACCTGTGACCGCCATCAGCTGGTCACCATATGCCCGGATTCAGGCAAATTGGCGGGAGTTTATTGCCCTCACCCGGAGACCCGGGCCATGGTAGTAACCGACTCGCAAAGCGCGGCTGCGGACAAGATCCCTACCGAGTTATGTGATATTCATACCGAATTTACTTTTTCCGGGGTATTCCGCAACGATGTGGTGATCTGCAGCGATCCGCGCCACAACGGGCGCCTATATCAGGCCAACATTCCCGGCAGGACCGAAAGCGGAGGCTGCCCCGAACAGTTCTGGCAGCGGGTTGTGATACAAGAAGGGCAAAAATTGCCACGCTGCCCATTGGCCGACCATCAGGAAACCAAGAAAAGTGCGCGGGATGTGGTTAAAGACATAGTAGAGGGGCGCGATTGATAACTGACAGCCTGGTTAAAAACAATGCTG
The DNA here is from genome assembly GCF_002316705.1 of Syntrophomonas sp. UBA1041. NCBI lineage: Bacteria > Bacillati > Bacillota > Clostridia > Eubacteriales > Syntrophomonadaceae > Syntrophomonas > Syntrophomonas sp. UBA1041. The sequence goes on along the minus strand of NZ_DCEA01000061.1, from coordinate 18,300 downwards.
AGGGGATGCCGTTTGATTCCGGCATCCCCTTGATTTTGTGTCTGCGATTATTAAGCCTTATACCAGGTCACAAGTGTGCGATAAGATGATAAGGTGTGCCGCAGATGCAGCCGGCACTGAAAGCGATCTGCCGTATAAGGCCCGATCACCCTTACGGTCGGTGCGGTTTCAGCAGTATGCCGCTGCACTTATAATTCCACCACCGTTACTCCGAAACCGCCTTCTTCGCGGAGGCCATCCCGGAACGCGCTGACGTACTGACTGTCCTTCAGATAGCTGCGCACCGCAGCCCTTAAGGCGCCGGTGCCTTTGCCGTGTATGATGCGCACTGATTCCAAGCCCACCAGGCGGGCGTCATCCAGGTAGCGATCCAGGAGGATCAAAGCCTCATCCGCCATTTTGCCGCGTAGATCCAGCTCCTTGGAGATGGCCCGGGCTTTTTCCAGATAAGTCCGGGCGCGTTCTTTGGGGGGCTTATTTTCCGGGCTCTTGCTCTTCAGCAGCTCGGACTTTTTGACGGTCAGTTTCATCATACCCACCTGCACACTGACATTGCCCTCAGAATCAGGATCGCTTAAGACCGTGCCGCGCTGATTGATGCTGCTGATGAGCACATGATCCCCGGAACTTATGGCATCCTGTGAAGGCGCCGGCTCGGGTTCGTTAAAGGACAGCTGTGAGGGCAGCTGGGTGAGGCGCTTGCGTTTGGCCTCCACCTCATGCCAACGGGGCGGATTCTGTTTGTCCTTCAGGAGTTCTTTCAGTTCCTGAACCGCCAGATCGGACTCCTGCTTGGCCTGGCGCAGGTACTGAGCCGCTTCCTGGCGGGCTTTGGCCAGAATCTCGCGATGAGCCTGTTCGAACTGCCGGTGTTCCGCCTCCATCTGTTCTTTCTGGTCTTCCAGCTGCCGCCGTATCAAAGCCACCTGTTCGGCCTCACTCTGAGCGGCCTGTCTTCCTGCCTTGAGTTCGCGGATCATATTGCCCACTTCCGCTTCTCGCTGCGGCACCAGCTTTTGCGCTTTTTCCACCAGGGCTTTATCGAGTCCCAGCCGGGAAGCGATTTGAAAGGCGTTGCTCTGCCCGGGCATCCCGATGGTTAACTCATAGGTGGGCTTGAGGGTTTTAGGGTCAAACTCCACGCAGGCGTTTTCCACCCGCTGGTTCTGGTAAGCGAAGCTCTTCAATTCGCTCTGGTGAGTGGTAACTATCACCTGGGAGCGCCTGGCCAATAGTTCTTCCAATACCACCCGGGCTATGGAGGCGCCTTCAACCGGATCGGTCCCCGCTCCCAGTTCATCCATTAAAACCAGGGAATGTTTATCCGCATGTTTTAATATGTTAATGATGTTTTTCATGTGACCGGAAAAGGTGCTCAAGGACTGTTCGATACTCTGTTCATCCCCGATGTCTACGTAGATGTCTTTGTAAATGGGGATGCGGCTGTTCTCCCGGGCGGGGATAAACAACCCGCTCATAGCCATCACCGCCAGTAATCCTACCATTTTCAGGGTCACTGTCTTGCCTCCGGTGTTCGGTCCGGTTATCACCAGAATATCAAAGCTTTGCCCCAGCTGAATATTGACGGGAATGGCCTCTTCCCCCAGGAGGGGATGCTGGCCGCGGCTGATGTCCATTATCCCGGACTGGTTGACATCCGGCCGATAGGCGTTCATACGGTAAGCCATACGGCCTCTGGCCAGGACAAAGTCCAGGATGGACAGAATCTCCTGATTGGCTGCCAGTTCCTGGGTGTAAAGCGCCACAGCGGCTGAAAGCTCCTGCAGTATACGCTCCATCTCGCGCTTTTCCTCGGCCTGCAGGCTACGAATACGGTTGTTGTTGTCCACCACCGCCATAGGCTCGATAAACACGGTTGCGCCGCTGGCTGATTCATCATGCACGATGCCCTTCACCTCGTGACGGTGCTCCTGCTTTACCGGCACCACATAACGCCCGTCGCGCTCGGTTACTATGCTGTCCTGGAGCAGCTTCTGATTATTGCCGGAGCGGATAAAATCCTGCAGGTATTCTTTGATGCGCAGGCGCAGGGTGGCGATCTGGCTGCGAATAGAACGCAGCTGCGGTGAAGCGCTGTCACGGATCTGATAGTCTTCCCCTACACAGCGGTCGATCTGGTTTTCCAGGCTGCTTATCACCGTCAGTCTGGAGCAAAGCTCGGCTAAAGCCCGGTATTTTCCGGCTTGCATGGATTTGCCGGCCAGGCGGGCGGCGTGCAGCATCAGGTATATATGGCGCAGGTCGCCGGCATTTAAAATCCCGCTGACACGAGCCTTGGCCAGAGCCTGATCAATCGGTTTCAATTCCGAAAAATAGCCGGGTTCTCCAAAGCGCAGGAATTCCATGGCCTCCTGGGTCTCATCCAGGCGCTGGCAAATGACCTGGTGATCCTGGGAAGGCTTCATTTTTAAAGCCCGTTCGCGCCCTCCCTCAAACTGGGTGAGTCCGGCTAATTGCTGCTGGATCTTATCAAATTCTAATTTCCTCAGGGTTTCTTCGTTCACTGTTTTCCCAACTCATTTCTGTTAAATGGAGAATGGCGTTAAATTATAGTACGCCCCTGTACAAATGGCCTTTGGTCGGTTTAAATCCCTGCTTTTGCTGCAGGACTTTGCGCAATAAGGCCAGGTCAGGCTTTTTGCCTTGTGACAATTCATTTATAGCCCGGCGATACACGGCTGCGGCTTCAGCGGTTTGGGCCGGGCTGTCACACCAAGCCTCGATGCGCAGGCTTTCGCATCCCAGTGGCCAGAGGCGCTCCAAATCATCCAGAAGACAGAGGCGCCTAGAATTAAATACGTAGAAACGGCATTTTTTATCTGTGGCCACCGGGAATTCATAACCTTTTTCATCCCGCAGCCAATATCGGGCCTTCTGGCAGGCACTCCCGCATTTCTCCCCGCCCTTGGCGGCTTCGATAGGGCAGCTTTCTGAGACCATCAGGGTCAGATCCCCGTGCACCATCAGTTCGGCGGCACTCAAATCCCTGAAATTGTGGAGCTGTTCCAGATTAAGCTCGGGGGACAGGCAAGCCCCCTGTACGCCCCGGGATAAAAGCCAATCCAGACTGAACTGGTTAAAGCAATTCAAACTGTAATCAGTGCGGC
>NZ_DCEA01000061.1:4510-15001 GCF_002316705.1 Syntrophomonas sp. UBA1041 | reverse complement strand
TGCGGCCGGTTTTATCTCCTGCCAGGGCTGCATTTCACCGGCTTTTTGTATGCGCGGTAAAGCGGGAATGACTTCGGCGCCCCGCTGGCTGCCCCAGCGCGATAAGGCCGCAATCTCTTCCCTCTTGGCAGTATAACCCCGCCAGCCCTCGATGGCAATATATACGCGATCAGCGCCGGCCTCTATCCCCTGGCGGGCTGCTTCAACGGTGCCGACCGCTATGCTCAGCAACGGCGGGGCAATGCGGCGCCGCACCGATTTTGGGCCCAGACGCTCTTTTACCCCTTGCTGAAAACGGGCCTGATCCTCCGCGTCCGGGGCCGGACGATGGGTAATCAAAGCCAGAAGCTGCTCTGCGGCCCGGCGCCTGCTTTCGTTGAGATCGCTGTAGGGCAGGATCAGGTTGCCTTCATATTCCAAGCGGTACTCATCCAGGACAAACGGGGTTCCCCCCAGGCGGGACAGCTTCTCCAGGATGACCTCTTCCTCTAAAGGCTGCCCCTGAGCCGGCACTGCTATAGTACTGCCCTCCACCCTTACACTGCGGCCGGCGGAATCATCCAGGGTCAGTTGCAAGGGGCTCCCTGCTTTAATCCGTATCATCATTTTAACCGGGATTTTGAAAGCTTGGTCGGCTTGCAGGCTGGCCTGGGCTTCAGCTATCAAGGCCTGGTCATGGGTCTTAAAGACCCGGTCTCCCGGCGCAGCCCGCCCCGGCATGGGAACAGTCACTACCTGGCCGCGCACCGCTTGAACGACGGCCTGACCGTCCAGGTCAATAGCTTTGACAATAGCTGACGGCCCTTTGCCCTGGGCCACCCACACCTCCAGGCCGTCGCCCAAAGCCAGGGTATCGCTTAACTTTATGGTAATATAACCGCTGTAGTGACTGATCACCCGGCCCAGATACACCCCGCGATTATTGGGGCGGTTAATGCTCAGCGCCTTTTGTCCCGGCACCAGGAAACCAGTGCCCAGAGTACGGTTAAAGATTTGATAAAGCTTCTTCCGCCGGGTTTCATCCACCCGGGCCTCCGGATTGGAACGCAGCAGATCCAGGGCATGACGGTAGGCCGAGGTTACAACCGCCACATATTCCGGCCGCTTCATGCGTCCTTCGATCTTGAGCGAGTTGACTCCGGCCTTTTTAAGTTCTGCCAGATGATCCACCAGACACAGGTCAGCCGGGCTTAGCAAATAGCGACCCCGAGCCTCCACCGGCTTCTTTTCGGCGCCATTATCCGCCATCAGCTGATAAGGCAGGCGGCAGGGCTGAGCGCAGCGGCCCCGATTACCGCTGCGGCCACCCACCATGCTGCTGAAAAGGCATTGGCCTGAATAACAAAAACACAGGGCTCCATGGACGAATACCTCAAATTCCATCCCCGGAGTTTCCTGATGAATGCGGTTTATTTCTTCCAAAGACATCTCCCGGGCCAAGACTATCCGGGCCACGCCCTGTTTCTGCAGTAAAAGCGCGGCCTGGTCGTTGTGCACCGTCATCTGCGTGCTGGCATGCAGGCGCAGATCAGGCAGAAGTTCATGCAGGCTGGTCAACAGACCCAGATCCTGGATGATCAGCGCATCCGCCCCGCTGCGGTACAGGGAATAGGCATAATCCAGCGCAGCCGGGAACTCCCGGTTGTCAATCAAGGTATTGAAGGTGAGGTATATTTTTTTGTCCCGTAAATGGGCATATTCTACAGCCTTTTCAATCTCAGTCAGACTGAAATTGGCCGCAGACTGCCTGGCATTGAAATGCCGGCCGCCCAGATACACCGCATCCGCCCCATTGGCAAAGGCGGCCTGTAGTGCAGCCCAGTTGCCGGCCGGGGCTAACAATTCCATTTTTTTACCTCCTGAAGCACCGGAACAGGGGTCTTAGCGCTCTACCCGGAGCAATCCGGCGCAGGGCAATATATCTATGCCCCTTTTCTGCAGCTCATCCAGAAACAGATTCATTCCCAGCGAATCGCTGGCCATATGTCCGGATATGATGACATTGATATGATGGTCTTTGGCCGCCTGGCGATGCTTGTCAGTCATATGCATAGATATCACAGTGCCTATCCCGGCTTGAGCCAACTTCTCGTAGGATTTTTCCGAGCCCCCGGTTCCCCCGGTCATTTTTATGAATATCTGTCCGGCCCGGCGCTTTTTGTCTCCGGCCAGAATGCGCGGGCCGGCTTTTAAACGTCGGGCCATCTGAAACTCGGGAATAGTCAGCAGGAGTTCTAAGACATCCTCCACACTGCGGTAAGCGTTACTGGCAAACAGTTGCTTCAGATAGTGATTTACCAGGTTGTCGGCCGGGGAATGCACGCACATAAACGGTATCCCCAGCAAACGGGAGGCATCAACCGCCCGCTGGTGGTTTACCGGCATCAAGGTGCGGTGTACCTCTGCAATGCGCGCCTCCATGATGCCTTCGGCTATGCTGATGGGCACGCCGGCCTGGGCCAGCATATCGGCTTGAACATGCATTACCTGGTGCAGAGCAGCCTGGGCGATGCCTTCGGGATGGTGGGCAATCACCGCATCAATACGGCGGCCGTTTTTCCTGAGCTGATCGGCCAGCAGGATTTCCGGGGTTTCGATGTCGATTCCGGTCATGACCGCTTCAACCTCTTCGTCCCCGCTGCCCTGCAGGATGCGGGTATCGCCGTAGGGATTGGATAAGGCCTCGGTATCATAGTACTCCTGATCGCTGCTTTTTAACGCTTCATAAGCCTTCGCCTCCCGCTCCAGGCAGGCATTGATTTCATCTCCGCGCGGATCATATCTTTTCCCCAGGCTGACGGCCAGTTCATATATCTCTTTTAACTTCATCTTTTGACCACCCTTCATCTAATGCGCTTAAAAAAATGCGTTTCCATTATATCACAAAGCCATCTATCGGGCCTTTAATGCTTTATTGATTTCGTCCAAGCGGCTGGATAAATCTTGCAGCTGAGCCTCCAGCTTGCTGAAGGCCTGGGGAAGGGACAATTCCGGTTCGCCTTGCCAGTTGGGTTTCTCCTGTTCTTTGAAAAAATTCTTCCGCGTCAATCCCACTTTGGTCAAAACCTCATTACGCGGGGGAGCATATACTCCCAAATCCCTTTTGGTGAGAGGCTCATCCCCGCTGCGCAGTATAACGCTAAAACCTCCGCAGGATTCAAGAACCCCTTTTTCCACCATGTCAATATCGGGAATCCCTTGTTTGCGCAGTTCCTGCATGAGGTCATCGACATTGAATTTCTCCTTGGCCAGATTCTCTTTGATAATGCGGCCGTCTTCTATCAAAACTACCGGGGTTCCGGTGATAAGATTGGACAGCTTCTGGTTTTTCAGTCCCAGGTAACACATCAGCCATTCCAGAAAAGCCAAGGTGCCAAGAACTCCTACCCCCTCGATGAAAGGTATACTCTGGTCCAGGGCGATGGAAACCACGGTGTGACCCACCCCGGTCATGACTACGAAATCAAAAGGCCCCAGTTCACCCAGAGCCCGCTTGCCCAATACCCTGACCATGATCAAGGCCATAAAATACATCACCGCAGCGCGGAATGCATAGCTTAACATTGCTCCGACCTCCTTAAGCCCCGGATACCTTATTATTGCGCCGAGTCCCAAGGGTTTATTCTCCGGGGCGGGGAGATGTCATGAAGTTAAACCGGGAAGCAGTGGTGGTTTGTTTGAGGAGAAGTGGTGAAAAACGGAATAGAACCCGGAAGATCAGGACCGAAAATAGTCCAGAACCTCTTTAAGGCTCCAGGTATTGATTACATCCGCGGCCTCAACCCATCCGCGGCGGGCGTTGAAGATGCCATAGCGCAGCAGGTCCATTTCCCCCTGGTGATGGGCGTCGCTGTTGACCGCGATCTTGATGCCCAGCGAAACAGCCCTGCGGGCCACATCTTCGTCAATGTCCAGGCGGCTGGGGTGTGAATTGATTTCCAGTACTTTATGGTGCTGGGCGGCCGCCTGGAGAATCCGCTCAAGATCAAGTTCATAGCCTGAGCGTTTGTTGAGCATCCTCCCGGTGAGGTGTCCGATTATGTCCACATGAGGATTCTCGATGACCCGCAATAAGCGCCGGGTCTGCTCTTTCCGATCCAATCTGAAATGGCTGTGAATAGAAGCTATGACTACATCCAGCTGCTCCAAATCTGCGTCGCTGAGGTTCAGACTGCCATCCTTGAGGATGTCCACTTCAATGCCCCGCAGAAGACGCAGCCCCGGCTGTTGCCGGTTGAGACCGTCTATAACCCGGGCCTGCATACTCAGGCGTTCCGGGTTCAATCCCCCGGTACTGGGCAGGGATTGACTGTGATCGGTTATAGCCATATATTCATAACCCCTTAAACGGGCCGCCTCTGCCAGAACTATAAGATTTTCGAAGCCATCGCTCCAATTGGAATGCACATGCAGGTCGCCTTTTATATCCCGCAGCTCAACCAGTTCCGGCAGGCGCTTTTCCCGGGCGGCTTCGATCTCGCCCCGGTCTTCGCGTAATTCAGGCGGAATATAGGCCATATCGAGGTACTGGTAGAGCTGGGTTTCGTTCTGGAAGGAGGTCGGGGGAGCTGTTTCTAAACCTTTCATAATACGATTGCGATGGGCTTTGGAGCCGGTGGAAGTCAGAAGATGGCAGGCAAATTCCCGGGGCTGGACCAGAATGATTTCAAAAGGAATGCGATGGGGCAGATACCCTGCGATGCGGTCAGTTTCCCGCGCATGCAGATCGATGCCGGAAAAATCAGCCAGGGCCTGCGCCACCTTACTGCCGTCCGGGCAGCCTGCTAAAATATCCACATCACTTACCAGAGCTTTACCCCGGCGCAGACTGCCAACTATCTGAACCTGGGTCCCCGGCAGGCGGTGGTGAAGATGTTCTGCTAATTTCTCGGCCAGGGGCAATGCCAGTCCGATAGAATATTTGCCCCCGCTTTGCTTGCTTGCCACTTCCAGGTTGGTCATGAGTTATCCCATCCTATTTTTACGCTCCTCTTCCATGGCTCTTACCAGTTCGTCATAGTCTTCCTGCAGCTTGTTTAATTCGTCCGCCAGGTTGAGGGCTGTCAGTACTGCCACCTTGGTACTGGAGAGATTGGGATTACGCTGATAAATCATGCGCATGCGTCTATCGACATAGGAGGCCAGCATCTGTATGTATTCAGGATCTTCTTCTCCTCTTACCACATAGTCTTCGTTAAAAATCGATACCGTAACTTTCGTAATTTGGTTTTTATTGTTCAAGCAGCTCACCCCTCATTTTAAGGTCAATATTTGCTGTTTATTCTCTGTTAAGGCGGGTTTTTCCTGCCGCCGCTCCCAGGTCAGCCGCAATCCTATTGCGGCAGTTCACCGCCGGTTTCAATTTTGTGAGGCAAGGTAAAGTAGAACGTAGCCCCGCGGCCCAGCTCACTTTCCACACCCAGCTTGCCGTTATGATGTTCCACCAGATGTTTGACGATGGATAAGCCCAGGCCAAAACCTCCGGTGTCTCTTGATCTGTCTTTATCAATCCGGTAGAAGCGTTCAAAGATGCGCTCCTTCTCCTGCGGAGGAATTCCCTCACCCTGATTGCTCACCGTGACTTTGACCTCTTCAGGCTGGTCTTCAACCGTGATCACCACCGGGGTATTGGGGGGGCTGTATTTGACGGCATTGTCCAAGAGGTTGAGTATCACCTGTACGATCAATTCTTCATCAAAATCCACCATCAGTGGCTCGGTCGGCTTATTAAAATCCACCCAAATCTCCTGCTCGTGATCCCGCCGCGACATGGAAATGGATTTCTCGATTATTTCGGATATATCAAGGGTTTGCAGGTGCAGCTGTAAGCGACCGGATTCAATCCGGGACAGTTCCATCAATCTGCTGATGAGGCGCTGCAGACGATTGGCTTCATCGTAAATAACGGCCGATTTTTGCCGGATCTGTTCCCGGTCCATACCCTGGCAATTCATCAGGTTTTCTGCATAGCCGGTGATAGTGGTTACCGGAGTTAAGAGTTCATGGGAGATATTGCCCACAAAATCCTTGCGCACCCTTTCCAGCCGCTTCAATTCGGTAATATCGTTGAAAATGGCCAGAGTGCCTTCTTCGCGGCCATATAGGCCAGCCCTTAGCGGCACCACATTTACCTCCAAGAGTCGGTCGAGATGGCTGTGGAATTTGATCTCACAACGCACCGGCTGGTGAGTGGTGCGCACCTTATCGATGAGATCGATTAAAGTATAGTTTTGAATGACTTCGGAATGCTTTTTGCCCAACTCTTCGGGACCAAGCCCCAGTATCTTTGAGGCTACCCGATTCATATAGGTTACTCTGCCGTACTGGCTCACCGTAAAAATACCGTTTATCGTAGTGTCTAAAACCAGGGCCAGGCGGTTTCTTACCGATGAGATCTCAATAAGGTTATGCTCCAGGGTCTCTGCCAGTTCATTGATTGACTGCCCCAGATGATGCAGTTCATCCGATGGCAAGAGGTGTATGCGCTGGCGCAGGTTGCCTTGGGCCATGTTGTCTACCCCTGCGGTTATGATTTCGATTGGCCTTGACATCTGGGCCGCAATCCAGATGTTTATGAGGGCGGCCACAATACCTACCGCGACGGTTGCCAGCACCATGGTTAAAAGGAACTTGTCCATAGAAGCGTCAAAAGAACCGCGCTTGATCACCATATTCAAAATCACACCCATGGCCGCCATCACGGCAACAATAAGCAAGAGGTAAAAAAGGGTCAAACGTCGTTGAAACAGATTGGGCATTACTACCTCCTTAAATTTTAAAGGCAGCGCGGTTTTTCCTCCTTAGAGCCGTCGGCAGGAGTTCGTACCGATCACAACCTCGTATCAATCATCCCAGATGGGAAGGGGACTATAAAATAGTTCCTAACGCCGGCATTTATTCCCCTGCAGCCGTTTTTAATGCCATCCATTGCTAAACGCTTGGCCAAACGTGAAAGAGCAAACCGGCTGATTATATTCTGCACCCGCTTTCCATCTTGAGTCAAACCCGGTTTAAAACCTTTGGATTGTTCAATCTTTAAACCAGCCGCCTCCGATGAATTCGCGCAGTATGGAGTTAGGCGGAACAAAATTGTCTGGCGCGGGGCGGAAGTAGCTCAAGAATTTCAACAGGGTGGTGGCCTCCACATATTCCCGCATATCCGGCTTGATTTCGGCAAGCAGCGGCTCGATATAGGGTTTCAATATGGCTAATTCATAAACCAGGGAGGAATTGAACATCACATCGGCATTTTCCTGAAAAGGGAAGATATTGCGTTCTTCTCCCCGGCGCACCGAGCGCCATCTTCCCAGGGTCTCCAGCGCGGAGTATCCCCTGACCCGGTTGTCCCTGACAATCCGGCGGATCAGCCGGGAATCGGTGGTGGGGATGCGGTTGCTATAATCAATATTCAGCTGTGTCAGAGCGCTCACATAGATGCGGAACTTCTGGCGCGGGGGCACACTGAAGGTGAGCCCTTCGTTTAAGCCGTGAATCCCTTCTATTATTATTAATTCCCCGGGAGGCACCTGCAGCCTGCTGGCCCGGCTCAGACTCCGGCCAGTCAGAAAATCGTAACGCGGTATTTCCACCTCTTCACCGTCGATCAAACGGCACAGGTGTTCATTGAAGAGATCCAACTGCAGTGCTTCCAGGGCTTCGAAATCATACTCACCATTTTCATCCCGCGGGGTCAGATCCCGATCCACAAAATAATTGTCCATAGAAATGCTCACCGGACGGCGCCCGTTGACCCTCAACTGAATCATGAGGCGATTGGCGAAAGTAGTTTTACCTGATGAAGAGGGTCCGGCTATGGTCACCAGCCTGATCTCCGGATTTGAACAGATCTGATCGGCAATGTCCGCAATTTTCTTTTCATGCAGAGCCTCGTTGATCATTATCAAATCCCTTAAACCGCCCTCCCGGATAATATCATTGAAAGCGGCTACATGGGGCGTACCCAGCATCACTGCCCATTTCTTGGCTTCCTGATAAATATTGAACAGCTTGGGCAGGTCGGAAAATGGCCGGATGCCGTCCGGGTTGTATACATCGGGGGTCTGCAGGATCATTCCGGGCGGGTAATTCAACAGCCGGAAACGCTCCAGATCGCTGGTGCGCGGCAGCATATAGCCATAGAAATACTCATAGTAGCCGTCAAGCTCATAAATGTGCACTGTGGCCTTGTCACGATATTCGAGCAGCCCCACTTTATCCAGCTGGCATTGCCGGGCATAGATGCGCCGTGCTTCTTCGCGGCTCACCACCCGTTTCTCAATGGGTAAGTCCTGAACCACATATTCCCGCATACGCTTCTGAATTTGTTCTATATCCCGGTCGCTTAGAGGCTGATCCTGGAGCTCGCAATAGAGGCCGTTTGACAGTGAGTGCTTGACGATCAGCTCGCTGTGAGGGAACAGCTCCCGGCAGGCCTTAATGAGCATAAAAACAATACTGCGCCGGTATATTCTGGCTCCGCTCTCGCTGCTGGTATCTATCAGTTCTATATCGCAGTCTTTATCCAGGACGAAGTTCAAATCCTCAAGCCGATTGTCGATAATCACTGCCGCTACCTGATGCGAAACCCGGTCTTTCAAGAGGCCGACCAGATCCCCGGTGGTGCTTTCCTTAGGGATAATATAAGGGCCTAAGCCCTTTACGTTAACCTGAATATCATAGCTTTTAAAGCTGGAAATGGCCATAATGACCCCCCTCCTCACAAACCCGTCTACCCCTCATTATAATACAATTCGGCCTGATTGTGGTCATCATCGCAATTTGCTGGATTCGGTAAGGACAGGGCGTTTTGTTGAGAGAGTGAGAAGCAAGAGGGCCCCCGCTCTCCCTGCCCGCAGTAAAATAAAAGAGGGCCTCTAGCCCTCTTTTTCACGGCGGATGCTGTCCTGGTGAACCGTGCCTGTTTTGGTTAATATATTATATTCTCTGAACCTGATTTACTTTCCTTCCGGCAATATTTTCTATGTCTTATTAATCAGGCCTCCCGGAATCTGTGGCAGGCGGCCAGTAAACCCCGCATGACGATTGTATAACGATTGGGGACCGCCCCCACAATCGTAATCTCCTATCCTAGCGCAGGGCAGCTTGTAGCCGGGTCTGTACATTCTGACGGACGGCGTCCATTTCCGCATTTACTTCCGCATCTGTCAGGGTCCGGTCATAGGACTGGAAGGTAAGGCGGAAGGCCAGGCTCTTGTAGCCAACCGGCACCTGCTCCCCGGCGTAGACGTCAAACAAAGTGACCTGTTCCAGAAGCCCGCTGGCCGCTTCCCGAATGACCTGCATGGTTTCAGCCATGGTTCTGGACTGTTCCAAAAGCAAGGCCAGATCCCGTTCAACCGCAGGGTACCTGGGGATCTCGCGGGATTCAATCCGCTGGCTGCACCGGGCATAGAGTTTATCCAGGTCCAGTTCCATGGCACAGGCCCGCTCTTTAATACCATAGGCCTCCAGAATTGCGGGATGAAGCTCGCCCAGTACCCCGATCCGCTCCCCGTTACAGGAGACGGCTGCGGTGCGGCCCGGATGGTAACCGGGAGCCTCTGCCGCGGCAAAGCTGACTGCGGGGCAGCCCATCTCCTCTAAAAGGATTTCGGCCATGCCTTTCAAATAGTAATAATCCATTTCTATATCATGCTTCATCCAATTGATCTGGCTGCGCCCGCAAACTATGGCCCCCAGTTTAAGATTTTCAGCAGGCAGTTTCTCCTCGCCGGGATAAAAAACCGTACCGGTTTCGAAAAAAGACAAGTTCAGGTTTCTCCTGGCCAGGTTGGTACTGAGGCTTTTCAACAAGCCCGGCAGCAACAGGGTGCGCATCACACTCTGCTCTTCGGAAAGCGGGTTGGCAATGTTAACCGTCCGGCGCAAGGGGCTGTCTTCAGGCATCATAATCTGCTCGAAGGCCGTCGGGTTAATGAAGCTGTAATTGATGACCTCATTGAAATAACGAGCCATCACCGCTGTGACCTGGCGGCGGAATTGCTGGTAGGGATTCAGCCCGCCGCGGCTGGCATCCCGGGACAGAGTGCTGGGGATGTTGTCATAGCCATAAAGCCTGGCCACCTCTTCAATTAAATCCGCTTCCAGGTTTAGATCCACCCGGTAGCTGGGTACATGAACCAATAGCTGCCCGTCCTTTTCATCGAAGGGTAGACCCAGACAATTCATATATCCCTTTATGGCCTCGATGCTGATATCGGTTCCCAGAAGATGATTGACCCGTCCGGGACGCAGCAGTATTTCAACAGGAGCCGCCACCTGCGGGTAGCAATCGAAAATTCCTTCGACAACTTCGCCCCCGGCCAGATCCTGCAAGAGCTGAGCAGCCCGGTCCAGCGCATAGATGACCCCATTGATATCCAGGCCTTTTTCAAAACGCATCGAGGACTCGCTGCGCATGGCCAATTTCCGAGCGGTTTTGCGGATGTTGGTCCCCAGGAAATTAGCCGATTCCAGCAATACATCGCGGGT
>NZ_DCEA01000061.1:4082-4321 GCF_002316705.1 Syntrophomonas sp. UBA1041 | reverse complement strand
ATCATCATTGATTTCGGTGTTTAAGCCCCCCATTACTCCGGCCAGGGCCACCGGTCTTTCCCCATCCGTGATCACCAGCATATTGCTGTCCAGACGCCTTTCCAGCTCATCCAGGGTGGTAAAAATCTCACCATCTCTGGCCCGGCGCACCACAATCCGCGGCTCCGGTCCCAGGAGCCTGTAATCGAAAGCGTGCAGGGGCTGATTGGCCTCCAGCATTACATAGTTGGTGACATCCA
>NZ_DCEA01000061.1:3421-3928 GCF_002316705.1 Syntrophomonas sp. UBA1041 | reverse complement strand
ATTACATAGTTGGTGACATCCACGATATTGTTGATGGGGCGAATCCCTGAATTGATGAGGGCCTCCTGCATCCAGGCCGGCGATGGCCTGATCACGCAATTCTTCACCAGGCGGGCGGTATAGCGGGGGCACAAAACCGGGTCTTCTATTTCCACCTTGATATAATCCTCTATATTCTCGGGTATTTCCCGCAAAACAATTTCCGGAATCTTCACCGGCTTGCCGGTCAGGGCTGAAATCTCCCGGGCCAGGTTGATCATGCCCAGGCAGTCGCCCCGGTTGGGAGTCAGATCCAGATCCATGATTATATCGCTGCCGCTTTCCTCCAGGCCTTCTACCAGTATTCCTGCCATGGAGAGACGGTGGGCGATAACTTCGGGTTTCTCTTTGATATCCACATATTGTTTGAGCCAGTTTAATGATATTCCCATCCTGTCACCTCCTAAAATTGACGCAGAAATCGGTGGTCGTTATCGAAGAACAAGCGCAGGTCGTTAATGCCGTATT
>NZ_DCEA01000061.1:2675-3235 GCF_002316705.1 Syntrophomonas sp. UBA1041 | reverse complement strand
ATGCCGTATTTCAGCATGGCGATGCGCTCCACCCCCATGCCAAAAGCAAAGCCGGTAACATGATCGGGATCATACCCCCCGTAACGAAGCACATTGGGGTGAACCATACCTGACCCCAGAATTTCCAGCCAGCCGGTGTGAGAACATACCCGGCAGCCGGATCCTCCGCACATCACACAGGAGATGTCCATTTCGGCGCTCGGCTCAGTAAAGGGAAAGAAGCTGGGGCGGAAGCGCACCCGTACATTGTAGCCGAACATCTCCTGGGCGAATAGCATCAGGGTTCCCTTGAGATCGGCAAAAGTGATGTGCCGATCGATTAACAGCCCTTCCACCTGCTGGAACATGGGAGAATGGGTGGCGTCATCGTCTTTGCGGTAGACTTTGCCCGGCACCACGATTTTAACCGGAAGCTGCGGAGCCATCTTTTCCATGGTGCGCACCTGAACCGGCGAGGTGTGGGTTCTGAGCAAGACATCTTCATCTATATAGAACGAATCCTGCATATCCCGGGCAGAGTGGTCTTTGGGGACATTTAAGGCTTCAAAATTATAATAATC
>NZ_DCEA01000061.1:2039-2543 GCF_002316705.1 Syntrophomonas sp. UBA1041 | reverse complement strand
AAGGCTTCAAAATTATAATAATCCAGTTCGATTTCCGGTCCTTCGGCAACAGCGAAACCCATCCCGTTAAAGATCTGCACTATTTCTTCATTAATGCGGGTGAGCGGGTGCTTGCTGCCTCTGGGCAGGGCCACCCCGGGAAGGGTAACGTCAATGCTCTCCTCTTGGAGCCGTTTCTGCAATTGTAACCCCTGCAGCTCTTCAGCCCGATTCTGTATGAGCTCCTCCAATTGGGCTTTGACTTCATTGGCCCGCTTGCCTACCCGGGCGCGCTCTTCGGCCCCCAGATCTTTCAGGCCCCGCAATAACAAGGTTATATCCCCTTTGCGGCCCAGCATTTTAACCTTGAGCTCGTTTAAGGCTTCCAGGTCGGCCGCCGCAGTCAGCGCGGCTTCAGCCTTTTGAGACAGCTGTTCCAGTCTTACCAGCATACCGATTATCGCCTCCTCCAGAAAATAAAAAAGCCTCGTCCTACAGGGACGAAAGCACAGTTCCGCGGTACCA
>NZ_DCEA01000061.1:1209-1908 GCF_002316705.1 Syntrophomonas sp. UBA1041 | reverse complement strand
TCCGCGGTACCACCCAAATTAGCCGGACCAAGGCCCGACTCACTTACCCTGCCTGTAACGGGGCACCCCGGTATAGCCTACTCTATTTTCAGCCCACAACTCCCAGGTGAATTCGCATGCCTTTACCCTCAGTCCGGCTCTCAATCGCCGACCGGACCTCCCTGTCGGGAGTACAACAAGCTACTTGTCCTGTTCCTCGTTTATCATATTATTGGGTTACCATCATCTTATACAAGAGGTAATATATAATGCAACCTGACACCTCAAAAAGGCGCCACAGATCGTCAGCTTGCGTCATCACTAACCCTTCACCCCTCTTTGTTAAAGCTAGGGCCCAACTAGGGCTATTATATCACACCAACCCTGGTAAGACAAAGGGCTCCCGATAAAAGCGGCTATTCCAGCTTTTACTTAGAATAATGCCGCATGCCACTGCGGCGTTGAGCGAGTCAACCCCGGCCCGGCAGGGGATGGCCACCATTTCATCGCAAAGGGAAGCCACCTCGGGACTCAATCCCCGGGCCTCGCTGCCGATAACCACCGCCAGCGAGCCCTTGAAATCGGCTTCATAAACCGAAACGGCGCCTCTTGCGGCGGCGCCGCACAAACGGTAGCCGCGGGCTTTCAACTCCCGCAGCTGGGAAATTTGGATCCCCTCCAGCAGAGGAACATAGAGGGTTCCCCCCATAGCACTGCGCA
>NZ_DCEA01000061.1:324-1062 GCF_002316705.1 Syntrophomonas sp. UBA1041 | reverse complement strand
CGCACCACTTTCTGGTTAAATGGATCCACGCATCCGGCGGTCATTAAGACGGCATCAACTGCAAATGCCCAACATGTTCTGATTATTGTGCCGACATTGCCGGGATCGCTGAGCTGATCCAGAACCACCACCAGCCCGCCCGGTTTGGCCGCCTGATCAAGGGAGTAAGCGGGCTTCGTCATCACCGCTGCTATTCCCTGCGGGTTTTCGGTGTCGCAGATCAGTTTCATAATGCCTTCATCCACCGCATACCAGGAGAGGTTTGGATACTGCGCTGCAAAAGCCTGGTACTGCTCCCGGCGTTTCTTGGCCACCAGCAGACACACCGGCTGCTGCCCGCTGCTCAACGCTTCTTCCACCAGGTGCAGGCCCTCCAGGATATACCTCCCGGTCTGATCCCGGTATTTTTTGTGTTTCAGTCTGGAGATTTCTTTGATCAGGGGATTTTCTTTGGAATTTATTTCTTTCATGTCTTCCCCCCGGATAAATGCAAAATGCTAGGACCTCGATTTTTCTACGGCGCCACGCCGGTGTGGCGAAAGGATGACAAAAGGGATGCTCCTTTATTGTCATCTTTTTGTCGCATAAAACACAGAGGCTGTTCCTTAGTCTAACCAATGGAACAGCCTCTTGATTCTTTATGTGTTATTTACCGATACTCTGCTTGGCCACTTCAGTCAAGCGGGTAAAGCCCTGCGGGTCGCTGATGGCCATCTCCGACAGGATCTTGCGGTTGAT
>NZ_DCEA01000061.1:0-224 GCF_002316705.1 Syntrophomonas sp. UBA1041 | reverse complement strand
TCCGACAGGATCTTGCGGTTGATTTCCACCCCGGCCACCTTCAGGCCATGCACCAGACGGCTGTAGGAAAGACCGTTGTTGCGGGCTGCAGCGTTGATGCGGGCTATCCACAAGCGGCGGAAATCCCGCTTTTTCAAACGGCGGTGAATGTATGCATACTGGCCGGATTTCATGACCTGTTCATTGGCAACCCTGTACAGTTTGGATTTGCTGCCCCGGTATCC